>JAZBOI010000205.1:0-13190 GCA_036351095.1 Bacteroidales bacterium
AGGGAATACTCAAGATTAACAAGCATGGTTTTGTCAAAGTTTATATACGCCATAGAATTAAAAATTAATCTGTATGAATGGTTTTCTTCCTGCTTTAAATGCCTCAGCAAGGTATACGAAATATTATAAAGCCGATTACTAATTTAATTATAACTTCGTAATTATGAACATTTAAATGAAAAAATTGTAAGTCTTCTGTAATCTCGGGCAAAAGTATAACTTTGCAGCGAAATAAATGTCAAAATATTGGAACATTATTCTAAAATAAAAGAAATGATCAGAAAAATTACAGCTCTTGCTTTTCTTGCTATCCTGTTTGCCGGTTGCGGGGAAAAAAAGTTTACTATTGATGGCAAACTTGATAATCCCAGTCCGGGTACATATGTATACCTCGACAGGCTGGGTGGCATGAACCTGGAGCCCTTTGATTCTGTTATGATTGGCGAAAAAGGGGAATTTGAATTTGAAGGTGAGATACAGCATCCGGAATTCTTTCTTATAAGAATCAGCGAATCAAATTTCCTTACCACACTGCTTGAACCCGGTGAAAACCTCAGCCTGACAGCCAATGCCGATTCACTTGGATTTACTGCAGAAGTAACAGGCTCTCCGGGAACAGCCAAAATGCTGGAATATGATCTCAGGTTACAGCAGGCCATGAAAGAACTGCAGAAGCTGGGTCAGATATACGAGGAGAATATTGACAGCCCTGACCTGGAACAGGTAATTAATGAGCTCGATGCCAGAGCACAGGAGATATTGAGTGACATGAATGAGTATACCAGGAATTTCATCGATGAGAATATCGGGTCAATGGTAAGTCTTATTGCACTGTACAAGCAGATAACACCACAGGTTTATATCCTGAATATCGAAAAAGACCTGGATTACTACAAGAGGGTTGATTCAAGCCTATACGCCCTTTACCCCGAGTCTGAACCTGTACAAACCCTTCACGACCAGATGGAGACATTGATGGCCAACCTGGATGCTGAAGCCGCAAAGGCTGCCAGTACAGGAATTGGAGCCCTTGCCCCCGAAATTGCACTCCCAAATCCTGAAGGCGACACCATAAGGCTTTCATCGACAAAGGGGGAATACGTTCTTCTTGACTTCTGGGCCGCATGGTGCGCCCCTTGCAGAACTGAAAATCCCAAACTGGTAGAAGCATATGAAAAATACAACGGAGAAGGTTTTGAGATTTACCAGGTTTCACTTGACCAGACCAGGGAAGCATGGCTGGCTGGTATCAGTGAAGATAAAATTGGCGACTGGATACATGTGAGCGACCTGAATTACTGGAGCTCATCTGTTGTACCCCTGTATGGCATTGAATCAATTCCGTCCAACTACCTTCTTGATCCTGAAGGACGAATAATTGCGACTAACCTGAGGGGAGAAGCACTGGCCCAAAAACTGGCTGATATCTTCGAATAAGAGCACTCTACTTCAATAATGCAATGATGAAAAAACCAGGTTCAATTTTTCTGCTCATATTACTGATAGCTGCTTCATGTAAAAATGAGGATAAAATAATTATAAGAGGTGAGGTAGCAAATGCCTCACATGATTATTTACAGGTGCTTATGGTGAACCTGAATAATACCATCTTTGTGGATTCTGTCAGAATAAACTCATCGGGCAATTTCAAAATTGAACTGGAAGATGCTGAGCCTGCATTTTACAGTATCGGCTATAGTGACGATGAATTTGTTACAGTGGTTGCCGAACCGGGTAAGAGGATCAACCTGGTGTTTAAGGGGAAGAAATTACAGAACGACTACCTGGTTGAGGGTTCTGAAGAATCTGAAAAAGTCAGGATGCTTGACAGGAAGCTCGGGGAGTCCGTCCTCAAACTGGATTCACTGGTTAACGAGTACCAGGAAGTCCTGGGAAAAACAGACATGCAGGAGAAAGCAGCAGAAATAGAAGAAGCATACAGCAATTTACTGGAAGAACAGAGGAAATATAATATAGCTTTCATACTCGATAACCTGAATAAGCTATCAGCAGTTAAGGCACTCTACCAGAAAGTAAATGAAAATATGTATGTGCTTTACCGGGAACGCGACCTGCAGTACCTTAAACTGGTTAGCGACAGCCTCGCCAAATATTACCCTGATATCACGCTCACAAAATTGCTGAAGGAGAACCTTGAGGAAGAACTTAATAGTATGTATATCAACAGGTTGTCACAGTCGGCAAACGAGGTCGCAGTCACTGACCTGGATGTATACCTGGAGGATATCAACGGCAAAAAGGTCAGGCTGTCTGACCTTATGAAGGATAATTATGTATTGCTCAGCTTCTGGTCTGCCGAATCGAATGAATGCATAAGCAATAACCTTGCAATGAAACAGATGTACCGCCTGTATCATAATGAAGGTTTTGAGATTTACCAGGTCAACCTCGATGCTGATGAGGAGCTCTGGAAAAGTTCCATAAGATTCGACGAGCTACCGTGGATAAGTGTCAGGGAGGATGACCCTTCAAATCCCATCACGGCAAGAATGTTCAATGTTACCAGTGTGCCAGCCAACTACCTGTTTGATATGGAAGGTAACATTATAGGGAAAAACCTTTTCGGAAGATCCCTTCAAATAAAGCTCGGACAGATATTTGACTGATTAAGGGTGACAGCAGAGAAAAAAATATATTTTGCTTCCGACTTTCACCTTGGGCTGAATGTCGAAAAGGATCCACTGATAAGGGAAAAGCATGTTGTCAGATGGCTCAGGTCAGTAGCAGATGAAGCAATGGCCATCTACCTTGTTGGTGATATATTTGATTTCTGGTGGGAATACAAGTCAGTTGTGCCGAGGGGATTTACACGTTTCCTGGGAACAATCTCAGACCTTACAGATGCGGGCATCGAGATACATTTCTTCACGGGGAATCATGACATGTGGATCTCCGATTACCTGTCCCGGGAATGCGGCATGATATTACACACCGAACCTTTACAGACCTCGCTGCTGGGGAAAAATTTTTATATAGCTCACGGGGAAGGGCTGGGAAGCAATGATCTGTCATACAAATTCTTATTGTGGATTTTCAGGAACAGGGTCCTGAGAAAAATGTATTCTTTCCTCCATCCCCGTATTGGTCTGGCCATTGCACATAAATGGACCAGGCACAGCAGGCTGGCAAAACATTATTCAAGCGAATTGAAAGAGCCGGAAAATGAGTGCCTTATAAGGCATGCAAAAGATATCAGCCTGTCCACGGAGATTGATTATTTCATTTTCGGACACCGGCACCTGGCTACGGAATATAAACTCGGTCCATCCGGGGCCAGCATATTCTTCCTGGGTAACTGGTTCAATGCTCCTGCCTATGTCAGCTGGGACGGGAATAAGGCCGTTCTGCACGAATTCAATTATCGCTGATGTCAACGAGCACAGTCAGTGAATAATACGAATAATCGTCATTGACCCTGTCAAAATCATAGTCAAGCTTATTGCGCGATTTACGTGCTATATCAATAAGACCAAGTATACCAGTCTGTTCAGCCTTTAGATCATCACCCGAAAGCGTAATACGGTAGAGCTCCTTAAGCCCCTTTCTGTCGTAGCTGTTTACTGTTCTGAGTTTTTCCCTGAGCCGGGGTATACTGCTGTTTCTTATAACATTACCTGTAGTGATTCTTACACCCTCATTCTCCATCACCATCATGGCTACGGGCAGGCCATATTTCTTCTCAATATCAGGACCCGGATTATATTTCGCTATATTCTGCAGACATTCAACCATGATATTGAATATTTTACGCTGCTCGGCAAGTGCAAGTTCCTCCTCATTCATCCTTGTCTCGGTAAATGAAAGAACCTGTTTTTCAATATCCGAAGTCAACTGACCTGACCATACCGATGCAATGTTATTGTCGGCCATCATCTTCTCCAGCCTTACAATATTATCCCCCCTGAAGATCGATTTCTGCTGTCCTTTGTTGGTGCTCTGTCCCGATGCATCCACTGACTTGCTCAGGACAAAATACAGGTGCTCATCATCTATCCTGATAAAATCAAAATCAAGTTTGTTTCCTGTCTTTTTTGCCATCTCAATCAATCCCAGGCCTGCACCTCCCTTTTCACTCAGGCTCGTGCTACCCAGCTTCTCCCGGTAAAGTTCCCGCAATTCCTCCTTTTCCAGCCCGTTCAGAAAAACAAGCTGCTCCCTCAGTCCTGCCTCTTCATCTTTGTGGATTACGTTTCCCGTGGTGACAGTATAGCCTGACTCGTTCTTTGAATAAACGACAAGTGACATATCCGCATGCTCGGAGGAATTTAAATGCCTGCTCACATTCTGCAGGCTCTCAAGCACAAACATAAACAGCCTTTTCCTTCCCGAGAGGCCGAATTCCGAATTCAGCATATCCTTCTCCAGTAAAAATAATAATGATACAGAATTAGGCCCTGTAACGGTACCCCTGTAAATGAACATCAGGCGATCGTCCGTCATTATTTGTCTGACCTTTCTGTAAAGGGCGGTCTGGTCTGCCATGTTAGTGCGAAAATAAATTGTGAGCTTAAAAGGCTTTCGCAAAAAAATAAAAGTAAGAAAAAATAAATAGCAGCCACAATAATATCAAAAAAATAAGACATCCCGAACGAACTGAATAGTGAACCAATGTTAAACATTTAAACCCAAAACATGATAAAACGTGGCCTTCGTAACGGGATGTCCAGAATAAATAACATCATTTGCACTTCTTTGTTCAAAATTTTGGCTTTTCCGTGCAAATAAGTTGATTAACTAAATTTTTCGTTATAAATTTGTTCTGAACCATCCTTACAAATGATGAAAGCGAAAAAAAATCTAATTGCAGTCCTGGTATGCGTACTCCTGTCTTTACATGCTTCTTCCCAGGACCGGGCCGACAGCATATATCACTATCTGCAATCGAGAGATTATAGATTGGTCGAAGAAATCTGCAGGGAGCTGATCCGGCTTGATGAAGATAATCCGGAGGCATGGTTCTGCATGGGAATTGCACTCCAGGGTATGCAGGACTATACGGGCGCACTTGAGGCTTATAAAAAAGCTTACGCTGATACACTGTATAATACAGCAGCCGGTTACAGGATGGCCGAGTGCCAGGAGTCACTTGGAGATATAAAAACAGCTCTTTCCATATATGCTGACTTAATAGAAAGGGACAGCACTGACATGCAGTCACTGCAGAAAACGGGAAGTTTACTGATGCGCCTGGAGGAATATGAAGAGGCATCGCGTATTTACCGGAAGTTGCTGCAGGATGAGCTTGAAAATTACGTGTTTAACAAGAACATGGGCATCTGTTGCTATAAGCTGAATCGTGAGTCAATGGCAGCCAGGTACCTTGGCATGGCATGGTTTTATAACAAAAAGGATATGAGCCTGCCGGTAAGCATAGCAAATGCATATGCAAAACTCAAGCTGCCTGATAAAGCACTCGCTGCCCTAAAGGATGGACTGAAACAGGATTCAAGCTGTATTCCTGTCCTTAAAACGGCAGGATCGATAGTTTTTGCGATGGGCAATGATGAAGAAGCAGCATATTATCTTCAGAAGGCATATAATCATGGAGATACAAGTGTTTTTACCAACAAATACCTTGGTATTGCATATTTTAATATATCACGTTATGAAGAATCCATCCCTTTCCTCAGGCGATATTACAGTTATGATACCCTTAACACTGAAGCAACCTACTATCTTGGACTTGCTCTATCGAGCTGGTACCCTAAAGAGGAAGGGATCAGTTTTCTCCGGAAAACCATTGACCTGTCGTATCCCGAACCTGCCTTTATCGGCAGCCTTTATGCCGGTATAGCATTAGCAAAAGCAGATATGAACCGGAGAGAGGAAGCAATAGAATATTATAAAAAAGCCATAGAACTTGATCCTTCACGATCAGACTATTACCTGCAAACAGCCAAACTGTATGATAGCAGGGGGCAAATTGACAATGATGCCGCATCCGGCAAAATGGCTATAGAATATTTTACCCTTTACCTGGACATTGAGGAAGAAAAACTGGAGAAAATGATGAAAACGAGAAATCTCAAGGCGGACCAGATATCTGCACCAGGGATCGAATATGCAAAAGACAGGATAAAAAATATTCGCGAAGACCTGTTTTTCCGCGGTGAACTAAAAAAATAAATGCTGCGCTAAGTCTAAATACTTAATTATTATCATCAGACTGCTGTTATTTCCAGCTATTTTACCGCATTTTTAAAAATTTACTATATTGGCACGCAAAATCCAAGAGAGAAACCTGTTGATAATAACTATATCAATACAACCCTTCTTTATTTCCAATCCCTTTAATGGTATTAATTAAACCCTGAATCATGAGTAACCAAGTCATTCTTCTGATTGCCTTTTTCCTTTTAGCGCCGGTTTTGATTATATACCTTGAGGGTAAGTACAGTGCTGTAAAGAGAATTGGAGCCGTGCTGATTTGCTATGTAATTGGTGCAATAGTGGGGAATATAGGCATCTTCCCCGACCCGTCGGTTAACTACCTGGCCTTTATGAAAGATATTGGCTCTGAAGCCTTCATACCTCTCGAAAAGATAAGGGAGCTACAGGCACAGGGATTGGTAACTGAACAGGATGTAATGAGAAACAGCATTTCCTTTATACAGGACTGGTTTACCAAACTGACTGTTCCCATTGCACTGCCACTTATATTGTTTTCGATGGACGTAAGAAAGTGGCTGAAGCACGCTCGTTCGGCAATATCATCCCTTTTACTGGGCCTGTTTACAGTAGTTGCCATGATCTTCGTCGGATTCTGGATTTTTAAGGGCAGCATTGATGAAATATGGAAGGTGGCAGGTATGCTGACCGGTATATATACCGGCGGAACCCCCAACATGGCGGCAATGAAAACAGCACTGAACGTCGATACGGAAATTTATATCATGACACATACCTACGAGGTGGCACTCGGGGCCCTGTACCTTGTGTTTATCCTTTCCATTGGCCAGAGGGTATTCCTGCTGTTCCTGAAACCATTTAAGAAAGCAGAAACCGGCAATATAAAAGTTGGCCAGCTCAACCTCGATGAAGACTATGATTCCTACGAGGGCTTCTTCAAAAGAAAAACATTTTTCCCCGTGCTTGCTGCCTTTGGCCTTTCGCTTCTTATCTTCGGTGTGAGCTTCGGACTGAGCACACTCTTTCCTGAAGATTTTTCCACGGCGGCTATAATATTGTTGATAACCACTTTCGGGATTGCAGCATCATTTATCGCTAAAATCAAGAACATAAAAAAAACATTCCAGACCGGTATGTATATTATCCTTATCTTTTGTATTGTTGTCTCATCAATGGCTGATGTAAGACAGCTCGTGGATATTTCCTTTGACCTCTTCTGGTATGTTGCCCTTGCAATGTATGGATCCCATTTCTTGCATGCACTGCTGGCAAGGTTTTTCAAGATCGATGCCGATACGGTTATTATTTCAGGTAGTGCACTTATTTGTTCACCTCCTTTTGTCCCTGTTGTGGCAGGAGCCCTGAAAAACCGTGAGGTGATCCTGACCGGTCTCATTGTGGGAATTGCCGGGTATGCAATAGGAAATTACCTGGGTGTATTTATAGCTTACCTGCTGCGTTAACAGTGAGCATACTGGCTTAACCCGCCCAGCCTTCCCTGTCAAGGTTCCTGTAGCCAATAGCTTCAGACAGATGAGCAGCCCTTATATCCTTGCTCTGCTCCAGGTCGGCTATTGTCCGCGACACTTTTAATATCCTGTCATATGCCCTTGCTGACAATCCCAGCAGTTCCATAGCATTTTTCAGTATGGCAGTGCTTTCACGATCAAGGATGCAGAATTCATGTATCATGTTGGATGTCATCTGCGCATTGCAATGCACACTGTCGAGCTTTTCAAAACGGCCTGCCTGTATTTTGCGTGCCTTAACAACCCTCTCCCTTATAATACACGATGCCTCGGAAGCCTGCATGCCCGTGATGCTGTCAACGGCCACAGGTACAACCTCAATATGTATATCGATCCTGTCGAGCAGGGGACCGGATATTTTGTTCAGGTATTTCTGAACCATCCCCGGGGAACATACACATTCCCTGTCGGGGTGATTATAAAATCCGCAGGGACAGGGATTCATTGCAGCGACCATCATAAAACTTGCCGGGAAATCCACAGAAAACCTTGCACGTGAAATACTTATGCTACGATCCTCGAGGGGCTGCCGCATCACCTCGAGCACCGTTCTCTTGAATTCGGGCAGCTCATCCATGAAAAGCACCCCGTTATTGGCAAGGGATATTTCCCCGGGCTGGGGATTCGAACCACCGCCGACAAGGGCTACATCACTTATTGTGTGATGAGGTGCCCTGAAAGGACGCCTGGTCATAAGAGATGCATTTATCCCCAGCTTGCCGGCCACCGAATGAATTTTTGTTGTTTCCAGCGCCTCGGCAAGCGACAGAGGCGGCACTATCGATGGCAGTCGCCTGGCAAGCATAGTCTTGCCCGACCCGGGCGGGCCAATCATAATCACGTTATGGCTTCCGGCAGCAGCTACTTCAAGAGCTCTTTTTACATTCTCCTGGCCTTTTACATCACTGAAGTCAACATCATATCTATTGGCAGAGGCTTTGAACAGTCCTTCTATATCTGCTTCCAGCGGGTCGGGGTGGCCGCTGCCATTGAAAAAGGCCATGACATCTCCCAGGTGATCCATCCCATATACACTTATACCGCTGACCACAGCAGCCTCCATTGCATTTGCCGAGGGTACGATGATGCCAAGGAAACCTTCCTCCCGTGCCTTGAGAGCCACCGGAAGTATACCCCTGACGGGCTTAAGGCTTCCATCGAGCGACAGTTCTCCCAGCATAATATATGAAGCCAGTTTACCGGGAACGACCACCTCACTGGCAGCCAGTATACCAATGGCCAGGGGCAGATCGAAAGATGAACCCTCCTTGCGGATATCTGCCGGGGCCATATTAATCACAACCTGCTTACCAGGCCAGCGCTGACCAACGGCCCTGAAAGCCGATTCAATCCTCTGCTGGCTCTCTTTTACTGCAATATCAGCCAGGCCAACAAGGAAAAAGCGCACACCGCGTGATACATTAACCTCTATGGTAACAGTAGATGCATCAATGCCAAAGACAGCACTTGAAAAAGTCTTTACCAGCATTGTAAATTTTTTAGCGAAACATTTTATTCATACTAAAATATCTATTAGCTGGCATAAATGCAAGTAACTCCGGTCATATAATCCAAAATGATAGGGACCTCTCCAAAAAATGATAGTGTAACAATCGCAAAAAGAGATTTATGAGTGCCCCTGGTCAGGAGTGTTAGTGCAGTGAGGGTGATAATTATCTTTTTGCTTTAAACTTATTATTGCAACATTTGCTTCTTAAAACCGTCATTGGAATAACAAAAACTACACTTTAAAATTAAAGAAAAGAATAATGTTCCGGAACCTGATAAGCCACAGTATTAAATCATTTAAGAAGCAGAAAGGATACGTACTGATCAATATAATTGGTCTTGCTCTCGGGATTTCATGCAGTTTACTCATTGCCCTTTACGTACTGAATGAATCCAGCTATGACAGGTTCAATGAAAAAAGTGACAGGATATATAAACTCATTCTCAATGGCAGGATAGGTGGTCAGGAATTACTGGTTACTTCAACTTCAGCTGTGATAGGGCCTACCATGAAAAAGGACTTCCCGGAAGTTGAAAGTTTCTGCCGTATGAATCCATGGGGCCCAACGGTAATCAAATATGATGATCAAAATTTCGAGGAGAGATACTTTATTGAAACTGATTCATCTTTCTTTAATTTATTTTCCATTGATCTTCTGAGTGGAGATCCCTTAAATGTACTGAATGAACCAAACGAGTGCGTTGTTTCAGAAACACTGGCTAAGAAAGTATTTGGCGATAATGACCCCCTTGGTAAAGTGCTGGAAGTGGGTACTGACAGAACACCATATACAATAAGTGGTGTGATGCAGGACACCCCTGATAATTCTCATTTCAAAGCTGATATACTGGCTTCGTTTATTACCAATCCCCGGTCACAGGATCCGGGCTGGCTTAATAACAGCTTTCATACCTACCTGCTCCTTTATCCTAACTCAGATGCCGGCTTGCTGGAACAGAAGATCCCCGGAATGATAGAGAAGTACCTGGGACCACAACTATATCAACTTTTAGGAATTACAATAAAGGAATTCCTGGAGAAAGGAAATAAATATTCAATAAACCTTAAGCCCCTGACAGGTCTGCACCTCGATCCGGCCATTGATTATACAATGAAACCGCCTACCGATCCTAAATACCTGTATATATTCGGAAGCATAGCATTTTTAATAATACTTATTGCAGCAATAAACTTCATGAACCTGTCCACAGCCAAGGCCTCAAGGAGAGCAAAGGAGATTGGTATAAAAAAGGTTAGCGGGTCAACAAAGCGAATACTGATAAATCAATTTCTTACTGAATCCGTAATTATTGCCTTTGCAGCACTGATTATCGCTGTAATAATTGTTAAACTGTCACTCCCCTATTTCAATGACCTGCTGGAAACAGGCCTCAGGCTGAGCCTGCTTGGCAAATGGTATACCATTCCTGCCCTGTTAATATTTACTGTTATCGTTGGTATACTTGCAGGCAGCTACCCGGCGTTTTACCTGTCCTCAATAAGTCCTTATTCGGTTCTGCGCAGCGACTCGGTTAAGATTTCAGGCCACGGCAGGCTGAGGACTATACTTGTTGTTTTTCAATTTGCCGCTTCCATTATACTCATTATTGGAACCATTCTTATGTACCGGCAAATAAACTATTTGCTAAATAAGGACCTCGGATTCGATAAAAATAATCTGATGGTTATCTCCAGAAGTGGAGCAATAGGTGACCGGATGGAATCTTTTAAGAGTGTAATAGATGATATTCCCGGTGTAGAAAGTATATCTGCCGCAACTGCAATACCCGGAAGAAATAATAACCAGAACGGGTATTTGCTGGAAGGCAGGCTTGATGAAACACTTCTTATACAAACCAGCTGGGTAGATTACGATTTTAAAGACGTTTATAATTTTGAAATAGTTGAAGGCAGGTTCTTTGATCGGAGCTTTCCAGCCGACATTGATGCCTGTGTGATTAACGAAAGCACAGTACGGGAATACAAGCTTGAAAAACCACTTGAGACAGTTATCCTCACTCCCGGAAATGAAGATGGATCAGTAAGGCAGTTGAGAGTAATTGGTGTGGCAAGGGATTTTCATTTTGAAGGTCTGAGCCGACCTGTTGATCCGTATATAATGCGCTTCAGAACAGATGATCTTAATTTTGGTTATATCACGGCCAGGCTTGATCCCAATAATAAGGAGGAGACAATAAAAAAGATTGAAACGGTATGGAAGGAGTATACTTCAAATGATCCTCTTAACTATTTCTTTCTTGATGAAGACTTTGCCACCATGCTGAGACAGGAAAAACAAAGCGCCCAGCTATCACTGATTTTTGCATTCTTTGCAATTATAGTTGCAGCCCTTGGTCTTTTCGGACTCACATCATTTATGCTTCAGAGAAGGACAAAAGAAATTGGAATCAGAAAGTCGATGGGTGCTTCAGTGACAGAGATATACATTCTCATAACAAGAAATGTAAGCCTTCTGGTTCTGATAGCTGCAATAATAGCTACACCTTTAATCTACCTGATAGCTGATAAATGGCTGCAGAATTATTATTTCAGGATTAAGCCCGGTGTGCTCGACTTTCTTGCCGGTTTCGTACTGGTATTCATTCTGGCAATTGCAACAATCAGCTACAGAACTCTCAAAGCCGCCAGGATAAAACCTGCAAATTCGCTAAAATATGAATAAGCGGCCTCTTTAATATTACCGTGTCAATTATTTTTATTACCTTTTGTCTTAAACCATATTTTAAGACAGATGGACCCTAAAATCAATGAACTTTACACAGATTTCAGGAAAGGCAAAATCGACCGGCGTATTTTCCTGAAAAAACTTGCCATGCTCGCAGGAGGTACGGCAGCAGCCTATTCACTCCTGCCACTGCTGGAAGGAAACACTGCAATGGCAGTCTCACCCACCCGAAAGCAGGCTGAACTGCAGAGCGGGATGATCAAATACCCGGGAGCTACGGGGGAGGTGATGGCCTTTATGGCCAGGCCACAGGGTGATGATAAGCTGCCGGCCGTTATCGTCATACACGAGAATAAAGGTCTTGTGAGCCATATTAAGGATGTAACAAAGCGTATGGCCGCCGAAGGTTTTCTCGCACTTGCTCCGGATGCCAACTCACCCCTGGGCGGGACACCCGAGGATGACCCGGATAAGGGGCGCAACATGATGAGGGAACTTGACAGGGAAAAGACGGTGGAGGATTTCCTTGCTGCAGTTAAGTACCTGGATACACATCCCCTTACAAGCGGGAAAGTAGGATGTACAGGCTTTTGCTGGGGAGGGGCCATGACCAACCAGCTTGCCGTAAAGGCCCCGGAACTGGATGCGGCGGTGCCATATTACGGGAGCCAGCCCGACAGTAAGGACGTTCCAAAAATAAAGGCAGCCGTGATGGCTCATTATGCGGGTAATGACGAACGTATTAATGCAGGCATAGAAGAATTTGAACAGGCAATGAAAAAAGCGGGGATCGAATACACTATATATATGTATGAAGGAGCATCTCATGCCTTCAATAATGATTCAAACCCGGAAAGATACCACGAAGAAGCTGCAAAACTGGCCTGGGAAAGAACAATTAAATTCTTCAGGGAAAAACTGGGGTGATCCAGGGATTCCTGTTCATAGCTTGCTGGCGATCATGCTGATCACGGCCGGTTCGTTTTAAATCATGCCTGGCAGGACCTCTTCAACTGAAACACTGCCCGTAGCCTTAAAGCAAAGCTGACAGTGCCTCTTGAATTGTAAGCGCCCGGCAATATTAAGGCAAAGCTGACCAAACCGATTCTACTGTACCGGCAAAGGATCGTATATGGTTGAATATCATCTTATAACCGGGGCAAAGGTAATTCAGACCGGGCTCACCTGAAGGTGTTTTTTGAAACCTGTTCTTCGGGCATCCACCATTGCACATGTCCCGCACATCGCAATCCAGGCAATAGGCCGGCAGGGAATTGAGCTTATTGTCTCCAAACTCCCTCTGCTGACCGCTGTC
>JAZBOI010000206.1:0-6352 GCA_036351095.1 Bacteroidales bacterium
CCATACCACAAATGTCAGCCAGGTATTCGCCCAGTCGGAGTGGAATGATAAATACAATGCATACTGGAAAGCACAGTATGGACCTGATGTGCTGAATTATTACTTCACGGATGAAATCGTGAAAATTGAAAAAGATGAGTTGGGCAACGAAATCACGGTGACATACCCCCTTAATTCACTCGACATTAGCGAGTTATATGTAATAACAAGCCGGTCGACAGCTTCTGCCAGTGAACTGGTAATAAACGGACTTGAAGCATATTTCGACGTTAAGCTGGTAGGTCTTAATACAACGGGTAAATATGTGGGGTCAGTTACCGTGAAGGATTATGACAACCAGGGTAACATTAACACAAATCACAAATGGGCAATGCAGCCTATTGTCCTTAAGATTACCAATGCTGACGATGAACCCCTTGATATAACCGATCCTGATTTCAGGGACGGACTGCCTCCGGATATTGAAATATCAGAAAACTGGTCAAACCTCCTGCCTTTTGGGAATCAAAATGAAACTCTCCTGAAGGCTACAATAGATTATATCCTTGGTACCAAGTCTGCACCGGTTCGGTCTGAAATGGTTGAAGGAATTGATTATGAAGTGGTAGCTGATTCGCGCGACTTCAAGCCACTGAGCAAGGAAATGTACCTTGAAGGGGACAGGTGGATAAGAGGCTTCTATCACCAGGAATAATCATACCATCCCCTCACATCAACAGGGTGCATACCTGCTGCTTGGGCCGCACTGATGCCAAGATCACCATCCTCGAAAACCATGATCTTTGCCGGTGATATGCCCATCAGGGAGGCACATTTCATGAAAGTCTCCGGATCAGGCTTGTGTTTGCTTACATCATCAGCTGTAACAATATGCTCAAAATACCCGGTCATAGCAATGACCTCAAGCGTGTCCATTACAGTTTCCCGGTGCCCGCCGGTGCCCAGTGCAATGGGTATTTTGCCGTGATAGCCCCTTACCAGGTCAGCAACAGGCTTTATTTCTTTCACAAGGTATTGCATATTCCTGAAATTATCTTTCTTCCTTGCGGCAATGAGTTCGGGGTCAAGATGATCCCCCTTTCCATAATGATTAATAATAGCTATTGCTATATTCTTTCCTGGCGTACCTGTGAAAGAGCGCAGAAACTCACTGCTCATATCCATGCCAAAACTGCGGCAGGCCTGTCGCCATGCCTCCATATGTAAAGGCATAGTATTGGCAAGTGTTCCGTCAAGATCAAATATCAATCCTTCTATGTCTTCAGGTATTTTGAAATCCATATCACTACTTTATTGAAGGCACAAAGATAAGGAAAAGACTGGAAAGAGGTTATTAAAGGGTTCAGGCTGAAAAAGGGAAAATTTAAGAGCAAGTGCAACTTTAGTGTTATAACTATTTAAAAAATACTACCTGTTAATGGCCGGGGAACATTAGCGCTTCTCGAATTAAAGGTACACATACAGGCCTTTGTGATCATTAAGGGCTGTGCTAACATGATTGAAAAGGGGAAGGAAACATCAACCCTGTTTTGTATCTTTACAGCGTACCAAGATACTACTCATGAAACTAAGCAGAAAGCAATTCATTGCCATAAGCGGCCTTGCAGGCTCATCTGTTCTGCTCCCGGGATGCAATACTTTTCGCGGGGACTCACTGAAAGCACCCGAAACAAAACCATCCATCACGTATAAAAAAATCAAACTGCAGCTTGCTCATACCTGGACGATCAGCAGGGGCAGTGCCGACTACAAGGAGGATGTATTTGTATTTTACGAAAAAGACGGCATCACGGGCATGGGCGAGGCCTCACATATGACAGGAGCAGGCCAGGATGCAGACAGGACAATAAAGGAACTGGAGGATATTATTCCCCTCTACCTTGAAGCCTCACCCTTTGAATTTTTCGATATCCCTGCAAGGGCAAACAGGCTGATTGAAGGCATATCACCGGCAAAGGCCGCGCTGGATATTGCACTGTTCGACTGGATAGGCAAGAAACTGAACATTCCCCTACACTCGTTATTCGGCCTGGACCCGGGGAAATATGTTGATACGTCCTTCTCCATTGGTTATGACAGCCCTGAAGTGTTAAAGCAGAAAGTTAAAGAGGCTGAACCATATAAAATACTGAAGGTTAAGCTAACAGGCAGTCATGATGAAGAAATAATAAATACTATAAGGCAGCTTACGGAAAAACCCATCCGTGTCGATATTAATGAAGGCTGGAAGGATAAGGAAGAGGCCATCAGGGAGATCGAATGGCTGGCAGGAAAAGGGGTTGAACTGGTGGAGCAACCCATGCCGGTGCATATGATCGAAGAAACAGCCTGGCTCAGGGGGCGTTCACCCTTACCCATAGTTGCCGATGAAGCAGTCAATACCTCGCAGGATATATTGCCACTTGCGGGGGCATATGATGGTATTAACATTAAACTTATGAAGTCAGGTGGCATCCTGGAAGCATACCGGATGGCCGTGGTGGCCCGGGCACTGAACATGGATATCATGATAGGTTGCATGATAGCCTCGTCGGTGGCTATAAGTGCAGCCGTACAGCTCCAGCCACTGGCGAGATGGCTCGACCTGGACGGTTCGCTGCTAATAAGTAATGATCCCTTCGAAGGGGCAAGGTTCCATGAGGGTCACTGGATTATGCCGGGTGAACCCGGAATCGGGATCAGGGAAAAGACAGCTGCCGGGTAATAATAGAAAAATAGATAATGAAGTTAAGTATAAGTGAAGAGAGCCTTATTGGAATAAAGAACTGGTTCGCAGAGTATGTAAAGACCTTTAAGGAAGGCGAGAAAGGGATCCAGGAAAATATCCAGCTTAAAGAAGACCATACGCTGAGGGTAGGTACTGAGATACTTACTGTGGCCAGGCAACTGGGACTAAGTGATGACGAGCTGAGGCTGGCAGAAATAATTGCCTTACTCCATGATGTTGGCCGCTTTGAACAGTTTGCCCGTTATGGTACTTTCAATGACGCGAAGTCAGAGAACCATGCTGAACTGGGAATAAGGATTATTGAAAGAGAGGGCATACTTGAGCACCTCGATAGCACTGTTAAAGAACTTATAGTAAAGTCAATAAGCTATCATAACCATGTCAGCCTGCCGGAGAAAGAAGATGAGACCTGCCTCTTTTACGCCCGGCTCCTGCGTGATGCCGACAAACTGGATATCTGGAAAATAGTCACTGACTATTATCACCGGGAAAACGGTAAAAAGAACACGGGGCTTGAGCTTGAATTACCTGATACCCCCGGTTTTTCAGAAAGCGTGGGCATTGACCTCAGGAATAAAAGGTCAGTTCATTTTAAAAACATCCGTAACCTGAACGATTTCAAACTACTGCAGGCAGGATGGATTTTTGATATTAATTTCAAACCGAGTCTCGACCTGGTGAGGGAGCGCCGTTACCTTGAGAAAATAAGAGCAGCCCTGCCACAGTCAAAGGTTATTGATGAGATCTTTCCCTCAGTGTGACAGTAATTCGGTAAGCTGCTGATAAACATTTTCGGCGGTAAAGCCAAATTCTTCATCGAGCACCTTGTAGGGTGCAGAGTAACCGAAATGATCAAGTCCCCATATCTTTCCATTGGCGCCGACAAGACCCGCCAGGTTTACCGGCAGTCCGGCAGTAAGTCCAAAACGTGGTATCCCTGCCGGCAGTACTGAATCCTGGTATGCCCTGTCCTGTCTCCTGAACAAGCCCTCAGAAGGTACCGAAACTACTCTTACCTTAAAGTTTTTCCTTTCCTGCAGCAGTTCCGCGCCCTCAATAAGGGTACTCACTTCCGATCCGCTGGCCAGCAGCACAACATCTGGTTTGCCACTGCTGTCAGACACGATATAGGCTCCTCTTTTTGCACCCAGGGCATCTTCATACCTGCTGCCGGCTGAGGGCAGGTCTTTAATGTTCTGTCGTGAAAGGATCAGGGCTGTCGGTGTGTCCGTATTTTCCAGGGCCATCTGCCAGCATACAGTTGTTTCAGCTGCATCAGCCGGCCGGAGCACCAGCATGCTGTTTTTGCCCGAATGGTTTTTAAGCTGCTCCAGCAACCTGATCTGTGCTTCCTGCTCAACAGGCTGGTGCGTTGGTCCGTCCTCCCCCACCCTGAAAGCATCATGTGACCACACATATTTAACAGGCAGCTCCATCAGTGCGGCCAGCCTGACCGCCGGTTTCATGAAATCAGAGAATACGAAAAAGGTTCCGCAAACGGGAATCACTCCTCCATGAAGGGCCATACCATTCATAATTGCCGCCAGTGTAAGCTCCGATACACCTGCCTGCAAAAACCGGCCTGAGAAATCGCCGCGTTTCATCTCTGTTGTCTTCTTAAGAAAGCCATCCGTCTTGTCTGAATTGGCCAGGTCGGCAGACGACACTATCATGTTTTCAATCCTTTCGGCATAATACGACAGAACAGTAGATGATGCCGCCCTTGTGGCAATACCTTCTTTTTGCTCTATTGCCTTGTAATCAATAGGAGGAGTGGTGCCTGAAAAGAAAAGATCCAGTTTTGCTGCAAGCCCGGGATTGGCTTCTGCCCATGCTTTTTCTTTTTTTCTGAACAGGCCAAGCTCTTCTTTCTTCTTCTTGATTAGGTCATTGTACAATTCTTTTACCTCTTTGAAAATGTTAAATGGCTTTTCGGGATCACCTCCCAGCTTCCTCATCGACTTTTCAAAGGAAGCACCCGCTTTGCTTACCGGCTGACCATGTGTGGATGTTTTTCCTTCAAAAGAATTACCATCCTCATCAACAAGACCCCTGCCCATTACCGTCTTTCCAATAATAATGCTCGGACGTTCCTTTTCCTCCAATGACTCATCAAGTGCCCTGCGTATCTCCGCATGATTATTCCCGTCAATAGTTACTACATGCCAGTTCCATGCCCTGTATTTAGCAGCCGTATCTTCAGAACTCACGATTTTCGTTTCTGTTGACAGCTGTATATCATTGCTGTCGTAGAACATAACCAGGTTGCCCAGCCCCAGGTGGCCGGCTATCCTCCCTGCACCCTGGGATATCTCCTCCTGTATGCCCCCGTCGGATATATAGGTAAAAATGGTATGCGACATCCATTCACCAAAACGCTGCTCCAGGAATTTTGCAGCTATGGCAGCACCCACGGCATTTGTATGCCCCTGCCCAAGGGGGCCCGAGGTGTTTTCTATCCCCATACTGACATTCACCTCCGGATGGCCTGGTGTGTGACTTCCCCATTGCCTGAAATTCTTAAGCTCATCTATGGATAAAATCCCGTAGAGGGCAAGCACGGAATATAACATAGGTGACATATGGCCGGGATCGAGAAAAAACCTGTCGCGATGGTTCCAGGAAGGATCACCCGGATCAAAGCTCATATATTCTGAAAATAGAATGTGGATGTAATCTGCCCCTCCCATTGCTCCCCCGGGATGTCCCGATTTAGCATTTTCCACCATAGCCATGGAGAGAAGCCTGATATTATCAGCTGCCTTTAAATGAATGTCTGTTGCCATAAGATAATAATTAGGGTAAGTGATTATCAAACAAATGTAAAAAACACGGGAAGCATAAAACTATTTTATAAAGGAATTTAATCAAGAAATAATCAACAGTTTATTTTACGATACTATTAAACTGATGATTAGCATGTCAATCGCCACAGTAAGCTATTTTTTTGTAAGTTTGCATAATTCAAATAAAAGCCTTGAGGAAAGCAATAAAAATAAAAACATCAATATTGTTACTTGCATGGTCGCTGATTTTCCTGCATGGGATTATTCCACATACTCACCATGATCCTGGGGATTCAGGCTGCAAGCACAGCTGTAATCACGGGTCGCAGGAAGGAAATAACACTGTAACTGCGCTTCATCATAATATCCTGCTTAAAGGTATTGATGATGGCAATGATCACAATGGAAT
The DNA here is from genome assembly GCA_036351095.1 of Bacteroidales bacterium. GTDB lineage: Bacteria > Bacteroidota > Bacteroidia > Bacteroidales > VadinHA17 > UBA9300. The sequence goes on from JAZBOI010000206.1 coordinate 5,924, forward strand.
TGTATGCCATTTTGCCTCTGAACTGATACATCAGAACGATATTGACAAGGTTTTTATAAATGAGGCCGTAAATTTCAGGCTGGCCCCGGAAGATACAGATACACAATACCTGATAAGACCTGCTCCCGGCAGGATCATCAAAGTGTCGCATTCACTAATGCCCCTGAGAGCCCCTCCGGTGGCATAAATCTCCATCGAAGAATATTATTTTCATTATTAGCGTATGTCCCGGTCAGGGACAGACGTCCCCATTAATCTTTTAAAATATTAAATATGAGATCTATTACGCTGGTATTTTTTTTAAGCTGCCTTGTGCTTCTCTATTCATGCAATGGCAGTGAGACAAACAGCCATGATCATACTGATGATGATCATGCTCATGAACAGGTAAGCGGTCATAATCATGAACATGCCGCTGGCGACGAACAA
>JAZBOI010000207.1:0-3009 GCA_036351095.1 Bacteroidales bacterium
GGATTACGGCCTGAACTCATTTTCCTTTGATGCCGATCAATCCATGGCAGAGGGTATCTATTTTATTGAGATAAAAAGCCAAACAGGCAGGCACTTTAAGAAGCTGGTTAAGAAATAGTGGACTTTTGATGACTTCATAAGACAGGCAGCGGGAACCTTCTTTTAGTCGGTGGAATATTTATCTATCATTTCATGGAAAGCCGGCAGGTCCCACAGGGGTTTCCACCTTGTTTCGAGCTGGACTAATTGTGGTGAGAGTACGCCGGGGACAGACAGCAGATAATCAAGCTGTTCAATAGCCTGCTGGTATTCACCAACCATAACGTATATCTGGGCAAGCTCCATGAGGCGGTAATAGCCATTATAAGCTTCCTTTGCTATTGGAAGAAGATCAACTCCTTTTTTACCTGCTGAGATTGCATTTTCTTTGTCACCAAGGCCTGCATAAGAAATACCCAATGAACTGTATAATCGGGAATCATCGGGGGAATCCATAATTTTGTCTTCCAGCTTAATTCGCGATAGATTATAAAAATGCTCGGCCCTGGCGTGTTCATTCATATAATCATAAATAAAAGCATAGTATAAATATTTCGGATAGTAATAAAACTGATCTTGAATGGATTCAATATTAATATTATCAAGATTACTTATTGCGATCTCATATTTACCATCATAAATATCCATTAAAATTGTCCGGAAAGCCAGGACAGGGTCTGATAGAGGATTAATATTTAATGAAGCTTCTTTTAGAACTTCTCTGCTATTCCTGGTATCTCCCTCCTTTTTAAGATATATCCTAATCTTTTGCTCATATGCTTTAGCCCACTCAGGGTTCAGCTTTATTGCCGTGTTTATATAATCCAGCGCTTCAGAGTATTTCCCAAGTAGAAAGAAGGTCTCGGCTGTATTATAGACCACCCGGGAATTTTTAGGGTCACTTTTGAATGCTTTTAAAAATTCTTTTTCTGCTTTTTGCCAGTTGCCCATCCGCCTGTTAACAGCAGCAATATAATGAATGCACTCAGCATTATTAGGATTTAAATCATGTGCTTTCTCAAGATGACTCAATGCTTTATCATATTCCAGAAATCCCTTATAATAATATACTCCGAGTGCAATGTGGGCATCAGAAAAATCAGGATTTATCTTAAATGCTGCGTCAATAGCTTTCTTGGCTTTATCTAATCTCTCCTCCGTCCTGTCAAAATACCACCAGTATAAAGACATATGTGAACCTGCCAGCTTCGTATATGCCTGTATAAATGATGAGTCAAGCTCTATCGCCTTCTGGTACATATTAATTGCCATTGTCCAGTCTTTTTCCTGGTAGCTTCGCCAGTAGAAGGTATTACCCTGTAAATAGTAATTATAAGCCTCAAGATTTTCAGTTGGTCTTTCTTCAATCTTTTCTATTTCATTTTGCGTTAATGCAATCTTCAATTCCTTAGCTACATTTTTTGCTATATCATCCTGGATATCATAAATATCAGACCATTTGCCATTGTATTCTTCAGCCCAGACGTGATCTTCTTCTATTGTCCTGAGAACCTGCACACGAATACTGACGTTATCATCCTGTCTCTGAATACTTCCCTCGACGATATAATTAACGTCGAGCTCCTTTCCAATTTCGGTTACAGAAGGCCGCTTATTTTTATATTGCATTGTGGATGATCTCGAGAGTACGCGGTCAAAGTCCTGAATATATTGAAGCTCCATTATGATCTCATCTGTAATAGCATCACCCAGGTGTATATATTCTTCATCGCTGTTCCAGTTCTCAAAGGGAAGAACAGCTATTGTTTTCTCGAGGGTGCTTATGTTCGATGATTTTCTGATATTGTTTACGATATAAAAAAGTACAAAAGCGATGATTATTAATAAACTTACATAGGTCGATATTTTCCATCCGGTGGGAACCTTTTCTTTCTTAGCGCTTTTGACTCCTGGGACGGGCCTGGTCTTTTGAATACCTTCGGGTGTGAAATCATAGACCCAGGAAAGAATAATCGATATAATAAAGCCGATGACAAGGATAACCAGTACCATGTTCAATGTCCAGTCTGGAAGGCCCAGTGGTTCAGCGATAATATCCACCAGTTCAAGGATTACAAAGGCGGAGGCTGCATATACGGGAATGATACGGATGACCCTTCTTCGCTTCAGTTCCTGCCAGAAGTTAGGGGATTTATCTGGTTTATCAGGCATATGCCGGTTAGTTGGTTAGTAAATGTAAATGTAGGTAAATCAGCGATTAAAGTCAATAGCATGCTGCCAGAGAATTAAAGAGCTTGATGATATTGATAAGGATGATAATGTTGAGAATGGGTATAAAACTTATAAAGTTCAAGAAGTGTCAGCTTAGCTGATGTCAATGATAATATTATCTATGAATTTCCGCATGTCCTGGTAGTGAGTGCCTTTCCAGTAGATGCGCTGGCAGCCCGGGCATATCTTAAACTCCTGGAAGTAACGCCTCGTGCCTGGCTGCAGCCGGTCTTCTATATCTTTCTTATCCACTTCCTCCAGCAATGTATTGCACTCCATGCACCTGCTAAACATATTGACCATATTTTTCAGGTCGAAACGTACGATCACCTCCTTCAACTGCTCCCGGGGATCCTGTGACCTGATCCAGTATGCATGGCTGACCCGGCTGTTTTTGAGCAGGGCCCTATCGCGTGTCAATATGATTCTGCCTTCCTCCAAAGCAATATCAATAATCTCGGGATCGCTGTAATGATTGTTGAAGAGACAGTCAAAACCGCAAAGCCTGAGATGCTTTGCCAGCCGTCCCAGGTGGGCGTCGAGGATGAATTTTGTTTCACGAAGGGGCTTTACCCTCAGTCTTGTTACCGAAGCTATATCCAGGCTTTCAAATAAGGGATATACGGAGACATTATCACCATCATTGAGCTTATGGCTGAAGTCGACCGATGTGCCGTTCATAAGGATGAGGTCGATTTCGGTATGTGGCACACCCAGTGCTTCAATGGCATCCTTCAC
>JAZBOI010000208.1:0-9247 GCA_036351095.1 Bacteroidales bacterium
CATTCAGGTAAAGGATAAATACCCGGACTAAATCAATAATCATGACAGTAGATTTATACGCCAACGAGCTGGTAATAAAAGCAGGAAATACAGTAAAGGTGGTCGACAACACCAGGATCCCGGGCAAATTAATTGTTACCAACCAGCGAGTTTATTTCAAAGCTACAGACCAGGTAAATGAATCACATAACCTGGAGATCTTACCGGATAACATCGAAGAAGTAATCTTTTTCGGGGGCTTATTCAAATCAAAGGGAATAAATGTTGTCACAACTGACGGACTCAATCATCCTTTTCCCCTTAAGAAAAGAGAGGAAATAGGGCGGCTGATTAACTCAATGTACTAAAGGTAACTGGAGCCACTGGTTGAAGGACTGCCGGAAGACTCAAGTCATCATTCTGCAGCTTTGTCCGCTGTAGCTTCATTGTATGTTTAGCCCCTGTCAACAATGTTAATTTCTTAATACCTAATTTTTAAAATCCCGGCGAAAACTTGGACTGCGAAGCACCATACAGCTTCGTTATTTCGAGCCCCCAACTCAATAAAAAATATGTACCTTTAGGCAATCAGCCCTGTATTAATAAATTTTACCGGTGATGAAAGCAATCTTTTCCTCTGCCACAGTTCTCTTTCTTCTCATATCAGTCTCATTTCCTTCACCAGCACAGGAAGTTGGGTATATGAGCGGCAGCGGTATGACCATTGGCTTTGGTCTAGGGGGCTCATACCAGACATCCGATATCAGGAACTCTTCTGGTGGCGGTTTTGACTTCAGCCTGGGAAGCTATCTGTACAAAAGAGAAGGTGCAGCCCTGGCCCTGGACTGGAAATTCAGGTTCCTGGCCGGGGAGAACAGGGCCCATGACCACAGGATCAATCCCGATGATACATACAGTAATATACAATTCCGGCATTTTAACTACGACCTTGAGATTGGCCTGACAATGAACAGGCTGATGGAACGCACAAGGATAGTTCTCACGGGTTTTGCAGGTGCCGGTATAACACATGGTATAACGCATACCGACATGCTTGACAGCTCCGGTAATCCTTACGATTACTCAGTTATTAACCCCAGCCTGCCCAGGTCACAAATAAGGGCTGATCTGCTCGCCCTGTCCGATAAGGACTATGAGACAGCACGGGTAAATAAAGCTGCCGTTCTGCCTACAGCAGGTATATACCTTGGCTACCAGTTCTCCCGCAGTTTCTCGATGGGCATCATTCATAAAATAAACTTCTCCCTGACAGAGGATAACAGTGTATTCGGAATAAATATTGATAATTATGTGGATAGCCGCTCCTCTGTTGATATGAACCATTATACATCCCTTGGCTTCAGGTGGATACTGGGTGGCAGGTCGCCGGTTGGCCCATCCGGGAGAAACATACAGTATATAAGCCCGGTACAGGATACGCAAAGGAAGATAAGGACCAGCAGGCCAGCAGCAATCATGCCTGAACCAGGCACCTTACCCGTAGTAAACATTACAATACCCTACACTGATATATATAAAACCTCGGACCGGGATATTGACATTACCGCCAGGGTAAGACGGATTGACAGTAAGGATGATATAAGCGTTACATTTGATAATGATAACTCCGATTTTGAATTTGATCCTCAATCCGGGAGGGTCAGCCTATCTGTCTTCATGGCAGGGGATACAAGCCTGCTGACAATAACAGGCAGCAACGAATCAGGGTCTTCAAGCGACTCGTTGTTATTGATTTTTGCCGAAGCGGTGCAGGCCACCCATGAACAGGGAAGGATACAGCAGGTAACAGTCAATGATCCGGTAAGAGTGAATGAAAATATCATTAACAACAGGGTGATCAGCAGTAATGAGACAATAAGGGCAAATGAAAGCGGGAGAATCATCCGGGAGCGAAGAGAGGAACAGGTTAATTTAGCTGATCCGGCAAAGGCAGAGCTTCCCGTGGTGAGCTTTATAAACCCCGCGAGGCCGGTGACGGTTGAGAAGAATATTTTCTCCATGAAGGTGCAAACACAAAATGTTGCATCATGGGATGATGTGGATGTTATTGTCAACAGGGTGAGAAACAGTAATTTCTCTTTTACAAGGGATGGCATTGTAAGCCTTAATATAGGTCTGATTGAAGGTATCAATACAATTGAGGTAAGCGGTGAAAACAGTTCCGGAAAAGTTACGGAAAAAACAAGTATAAGCTATAATAAACCTTCGATAATACCTGAAGTGGACATCCCCTGTCCCAACCCTTCAGTTAAGTTCAGTACAGGTACTGTCAAAAGCCCTGGTGCCACACATAAACTTAGCGGCAGCGTTACAAACGTCAAACAAAAATCAGATATTACACTGACCGTCAATGGTATCGTGCATGACTTTCAGTACAGTTCTTCCGGCGGGCAGATTACAGCATATTTCAATTTAGGTCCCGGCTCATATACAATCGTATTAAAAGCAAGGAATAATTGCGGTGAAGATATGGGATCATCACTGGTAAGCGTCAGAGCACAGGAAGAGGAGGAAGCGGAGGAAGAAGAGGAAGAACAGGAAAAAGAAAAGGAAAAAGAACAGGTGAATGATCCGGAAGTAGCAGCAGGCGGCATCAGGATCAACCCGGGTAATGCAGCATGGCAGTTCTGCCTTGTCACACCGGGGGAAACATATAACAGGGATAATCTTAGTAACAGTAATTTCAGCTATTCAGGTCCTGCAACAAGCCTCTATATCATGCCCATGGCAGGAGGTGGCACCGCAACAGTAAACGGCAGGCCCTTAAAGTTGAGATCAGGCCAGTATTATCTCTTCTCCGGCAGGCTTACCGTTACTGTTAGCACAAGGAATCCTGGATCAATGGGCCACTGGTCGGTGATCATCATAGCCGACAGTATGCCTGCCACGGGCAACGGTAACAGGAGGCCGAAGAGCCCGTGTGAGACTAAAAAATGAAAGAGGTAAATATTAATTGTTTACCCCTAAATAAAGAAAAAGAATAGGGTCTATGAAAGTAATTTTTATAAGCGGCATTTTTATGTCCTTCTTCATCGTCTTTTTGTTACTGACAAAAAAGCCAAAGGTTCTGATCGACAAAATACTTGCAAGCTGGATTATCATTATTGGCATTCATCTCCTCGGTTATCTTTTCAATCAAATGGGTTACTGGCATAAATATCCTCATCTTATTGGTATTACAGCCCCCATCCCACTCTTCCACGGACCAATGCTTTATTTGTATAGCCGGTATGCCCTGCGCAAAGACAACAAATTACGACCTTCTGACTACCTGCATTTCGCCCCCGGTATAGCTGCGTACCTGTACATGATGAAGTTCTTCTTTTCATATACCGCCGAGGAAAAAATTATGATTGACAGGGGGGCGACAGGTGATTTCAGCATTTTTTCAGTCATTTTGCTGATTGCAATCCTCATTTCAGGTTTGGCTTACTCAATTGTTTCATACAATCTTACAGTTAAGCATAAACAAAAAATTGAAAATCATTTTTCCTTCCATGAAGGTATCAGCCTTAATTGGCTGAGGTACTGCATCCTGAGCATAGGCCTGGTTTTCCTGACAGCAGCTATTGTTTTCTTTCTACGTGATATCGTGGGAGTACAGTTTCCTTTCAATCCAGAATATATCTTTTACACAATAATGATTGGTTTTATCTTCTATATCGGATATTTTGGAATTAAACATGAAAACATTTTCGTAAATAATCCTGCGGTAGATATTAGCAGTAATAAAAAAAAGCAGGTGTCTGAAAAATACAGGAACACCGGGATGAAAAAAGATCTTGCTGAAAAGTTATTTGAGAAATTGCTTTCAATAATGGATCATGAAAAACCTTACCTGGATCCACGGTTAAATTTGTCAACTCTCGCCGGGCAATTAGATATATCTGCCAACCAGCTTTCGCAGATAATAAACCAGGAGGCAGGTGTTAATTTCCACGATTTCATTAATAAATACCGTGTGGAGGAGTTTTTAAAAAAGGCCAGGGAGAATAAGAATTACAGCTTCCTTGCCCTCGCACTTGATTCGGGTTTTAATTCCAAATCGTCTTTTAACTATATTTTTAAGAAACAAAAAGGAGTATCACCATCCAGGTACCTGGTACAGCAGGACACTGAACACAAGCAAGCCTGAATAAATACCTCGTTCACCCAAAAACAATAATTGCTGATTACATTCTGATTCCCTGCTTCTTAGAAGCTCAATCCTATATGTCTGGACCTCTACACAGTCCAATAATATAGGATTGAGCGATGGCAGTTGTTCTTTGACTTTACTTTGCTCATGAAAGTTTATCAAATCAAAATTATTAAACAAATAAAAAATCTTTGAAAGCATGAAAACACTTGAGCAAAGTAATCAGATTATAAGAAAGTACCGGAGTCCTTTAAGCTTCTATTTTCTGGCAACTGCCATACCATGGGCCTTATGGTTCCTTAGCGCTTACCTGAGCCATAGGGAACCTTTCACAAAAACCCTTGAATGGGCCACCGGAATAAGCAGTTTCCTCGGACTCCTTGCCCCTGTTATAATTGCATTTTGCATGATGTGGCCTGACAGGGAATTAAGGGCGGATTTCCTGGGCCGCTTCTTTAATTTCAAATCCATAAAGAAGGAATACATTTTAATTACATTCTTCCTTATGTTGTTTAGTATCCTGGCCGCACAGGCAATATCCATATTGTTCGGTTACAGCGCGGACCAGTTTTCACTGAGAGGGACATTCACATTCTCCTCTGCAATCTTCCCGGTATGGTTCCTGCTGATAGCTGCTCCAATAGTGGAAGAACTGGCATGGCATTCTTACGGGACAGACAGTCTTGTTTCCCGCTTTAACCTGTTTACTGCTTCGTTGATATTTGCCATATTCTGGTCTTTCTGGCACTTTCCCCTGTCATTCATTAAGGATTACTACCATAGTAACCTTGTGGAATCAGGTTTAATATATTCCATCAACTTCATAGTAAGCCTGATCCCCTTTGTTATGATAATGAACTGGCTATACTATAAAACCAGGCGGAACATTTTATTACCTGTGGTATTTCATATCACTGCCGTATTTTTCAACGAGATATTTGCAACGCACCCGATGAGCAAAGTCATACAAACAGTATTACTACTGATCGTAACGGCCTTCCTGGTGATCAGGGATAAAGAATTGTTTTTCAAACGTATTTATTGAACAAAAATATCAATCATTTAAAAAATCGGAATTATGAAAAAAGCATTGGTTATTTATCAAAGTAAAAATGGCACCACAAGGCAATTTGGAAAAAAGATAGCTGATTATTTATTTTGCAAAGGCATTATTAACAAAGCACTATCAGTCGAAGAGGCTGAAAACACAGACCTTGATTCATATGATTATGTTTTCCTTGGCTGCTGGACAAAAGGATTAATGATTATTGCCCAGCACCCTGATAACATATGGCAGCAGTATGTAAAAAATCTGAACTTCACCTCAGATATTAAGATAGGTCTGTTTACAACTTACAAAATAGCCACGGGCACTATGTTTTCAAGAATGGCTAAATGCCTGCCGGAAGTCAGGCGAAAAAATATATTAGAATTAAAATCCAGGAACGGTGACCTTCCTGATGAAGCCTCAGCTGCACTGGAAAGTTTTATTGATCAGGATAATCACTAAATGTAATTATGATAAAATCAGACAATATGAAAAGTAAGATCTGGATATGCACGATGCTTATATTGATCCTGAGTGGCAGCTCTGCAGTATCGCAAAAACCTGTCCAGAATATTCGTGGAGTTGTAATGGACGCTGCTACAAATGAAACATTACCGGGTGCAAGTATTCTGTTACTTGAAGAAAATACAGGGACCAGTTCCGACACCTCCGGGAAATTTCTATTCGAGAATGTTGAGGTTGGCCGTTATACCTTGCAGGCCAGCTTCATAGGCTACGAATCCCTCCTTATCCCCGAGTTACTGCTTACATCGGGAAACGAGATGGTACTTACCATCAAGCTTGAGCCTGCACTTACAGAACTGGATGAAATTGTTGTAAAACCCAGTATAAGAAAAGACCGGCCGGTTAACAGTATGGCAACTGTAAGCGCCAGGACTTTCTCTGTCGAAGAAGCAGGCAGATATGCCGGGGCTATTGATGACCCCGGACGTATGGCCGGAAATTTTGCCGGCGTAACAACTGTGGCCCCGCATATCAATGCAATTGTTGTAAGGGGCAACTCACCCAAGGGATTGGCCTGGCGTCTGGAAGGGACAGACATACCGGTACCAAGCCATTTCTCAGGTTCGAATGTGGTAGGAGGAGGAGGCCTGACTGTCTTCAGCAGCCAGTTACTTGCTAACTCTGACTTCTACACAGGTGCATTCCCTTCTGAATTCGGCAATGCAAGTGCAGGTGTCTTCGACATGAAGCTTCGCAGCGGCAATAAGTATAAAAGGGAATATGCACTGAAAATAGGTATTCAGGGCATTGAAGCGGCAACAGAAGGGCCCTTTAAAAAAGGAGGGGATGATTCTTATATCATAAACTACCGTTACTCCACTATGGCTCTAATTTTTCCCTTGCTACCTGAAGTTAACTACTCTGACGAATTGCCTGTTTACCAGGACCTGTCTTTCAAGATAAATATACCAACAAATAAAGCAGGGACTTTCTCGCTGTGGGGTATTGGCGGACTGAGTAATTCAAAAATGAAGGGTACAGACAATCCTGAAAACTGGACCTATCCTGAAAACAGGGAGCAAATGGACTTTCACTATAACATGGGAGCAACAGGCTTGTCCTATTCAAGAAGCATTAAGGGAAATACATATATTCATTCGACCTTATCCGTAAATGGCTCAGAACACTTATATTATGAAGAATCACGACTCAACGAATCAAATCCCGATACCCTTGTACCACTGCATGATATCCGTATGATAAACAGCACAGTTGCATTAACAGGCAAAATTACCCATGTCTTTAATCCGGGACTGTCAATGGTAACAGGTATTGATGCAAATTTGCAGCATTATGACCTCCAGGGAAAAGCCCGTAACTATGAAACGGAAGAATTTATTGAAATAATGAATGGCCGTAATAACACCGGCTTGCTGGAATGGTTCTTACAGGGTAAATATAAAATAACAAGGGATTTCTATATTACAGGAGGTATAAATGTGTCATGGTTTGAAATAAACAATGAATATTCAATTGAGCCCAGGCTTTCTGCAAACTGGAATATCTTTCCGGGACACCAGGTCTCATTTGGCTACGGTAAGCACAGCCAGACAGAACCCCTTCCAATTTACTTTGTTACGAAGAACAACAGCAATAATGAAGTAATATTTCCAAATAAGAATCTAAAACGTATGAAGGCACACCATTTTGTGCTTGCTTATGACTGGTCCATCTCACCGCAAATGAGACTCAAGATTGAACCTTACTTCCAGAAGCTTTACGATGTGCCGGTCGTGGAAAACAGCTCATATTCAATGATTAATTTCCTCAGCGACTGGACTTTCAACAGAACACTGGTAAATAGTGGAACAGGTACCAATATGGGTATTGATATTACTCTGGAACGTTTTCTCAGCAATGGTTTCTATTTTATGACCACGTCGTCAGTTTATGATTCAAAATATATTGGTGGTGATGGTAAAGAATACCGGACTCGTTTTGATGGAGGGTATGTGCTCAATCTTCTGGCCGGCAAGGAATGGGAAATAAATGAAAAGAACCTCTTAAGTCTTAATGTGAAATTCACATTCATGGGCCCATACTGGTATTATCCTGTTGATGAAAATGCCACAGAGATTGCAGGAACAATTATTTACAACGAAAGCAGGCCTTTCGAATACCGCAATTCAAGCCTTGAGAGCATGACTGATCTTACAATAAATTACAGGATAAACGGAATAAAAGGTTCGTCAGTGTTTGCACTCCAGGTTAAAAATTTAGCCGGCAAACAGTATTTGGGCAAAAAGTACAACCTGAAAGAAGGTATTATTGAAAATGATTTCTTCTCAAGCCCGGTACCTTTCATCAGTTATAAGTATGAATTCTGAAAAGAATACCTGCATAAGTTCATATAGTCATTCCCCTGAAGAACTCCCACTGTGAAAATTTTACTCATTCCATGGAATAATTACACAATTATTGCAGGGCCGGGAACAGCAGCACTTGCCTGTATGTACTACATTATGTGGACTTTACATCCATCACGCCGGCAATAAACCATTTTGGCAGGTATTTTTCACAGATTCTTACCAGAGTGCAAATTATTTTATTTTTTTTTCATTGAAACAGGCCTGCCTGTAAAAATTAAAAACAAGAATCAACATGAAACGCAGTTTAAAAAATATCTCTGACTACACTATAGAATCAAGTGACGGGATGAAAGGTAAAGTGAAGGATTTCCTTTTTGACGAGGATAGCTGGATCATAAGGTACCTTGAGGCCGATTTCAGTTCGGATATTAAAGAAAAAAGAGTGCTTATACCGGCCGTTTTCCTGAACGAGCCGGACTGGAACAATAAAAATTTCCCCCTGAATCTGGAGAAAGAAAATATTGAGGCATGTCCGGGCCCGGATGAAGCCACCCCGGTATCAAGGGAGTATGAAAAGCAAATATACTCCTATTACGATTTAGATTATTACTGGCCTGCCTTTTACACCTCACCTGCCGGTACAGGTGTTTACTATCCCCCACGCCCCATCGAAACGCCGAACAAGATAGTTGATGAAGACAAGCTGGATACCAGCCTGCGCAGCTTTAAGGAAGTGAAGGGATATTATATAAATGCCAGCGATGGCAGGATAGGCCATATAAATGATATTATTATTGATGACGATGACTGGCAGCTGGTGTACGTAATCATTGATACCAAAAACTGGGTACCCTGGAGCAGGGAAGTAATACTTTCCGTGGATATACTGGACGAAATAAATTATGTCAGAAGCGAGGTGAATGTGCCCCTGGAAAAAGATGATATAAGGAAAGCCCCGGAATTTGACCCGGGACATCCCATAGATATGGATTACGAAAAAGCACTTAATAAGTATTACCAGGCTATCCTCGAAGAAAAGTATCATTAAGGTGCCTGGATAAAAACAGGCTGTACATGATTAACGGCCGCCGAATTTAAAATTAATAAAGTCAACAGATTATGGACAAGGAAAAATTAAAGCTTGAAGCAAAAAATAAATTGGACGAAATTTCTTCCTTACTGCAAAAAATCAAAAACCAGAAAGTGGATGAGCTTGAAAAGACAGAG
>JAZBOI010000209.1:0-3920 GCA_036351095.1 Bacteroidales bacterium
CCTGTTGCAGGCGTAACCTTCATTAAAGGTGATTGACTCTTTAATTTTATTTATCAGTCCGGGAGGAATTTTTTCTCCAGTCTTATAATGCCTGGCCCAGGAGTCGAGCCATTCCTTCTCGTAAGCCCAGTTTTCCATTATCTGTGAAGGAAGCTCAACGAAGTCGCGCGCTACATTTGTACCCGACAGGCTCCTGTAACGGCACCTGGACATCATGCCATGGAGGGCATGGCCGAATTCATGCATGAAGGTGGTAAGCTCGTTATGCGTTATCAGTGCAGGCCTGCTGGCTGAGGGTTTACTGAAATTGGTTACTATCGAGATAACAGGCCGTATGTCATCCCCGCCGGTACTGTACTGGTCGCGGTAAGCTGTCATCCATGCCCCCCCGCTCTTGCCTTTCCTGGGGTAATAATCCAGGTAAAGTACAGATAAGTGTTTGCCCGTACTGTCCTTTACGCTGAAGGCCTTAACATCCTTGTGATAACGTGGCAGATCCTTTCTATACTCAAAGCTTAGGCCGTAGAGTGTGGAAGCCAGTTTAAAAATTGCTTTCTCCACTTCGGGCAGCATAAAATACGGCCTGAGGGTTTCATCATCAATATCGAACATGCTTTTCTTTAGTTTCTCTGAATACCAGGCCCAGTCCCATCGCTCCAGCCTTCCCTTATGGCCATTAGCGGCTGCATAGCTGCTTAGCTCATCCCTGTCCCTGGTGGCATATTCAGCAGATGCTGCCTGCAGCTCCTCCAGGAAGTCCATAACCCTGCCGGGGCTGTCGAGCATCCTGTCGCCCAGGACAAATTCAGCATAGTTATCATAAGACAGCAGGCTTGCTTTCTCACGCCTGAGGCTGATTATTCTCCTGACAATCTCCCTGTTATCGTTTTTTTCCTTCTGAAAGGCCCTGGAAGAGTAGGCCCTGAACATAAGCTCCCTTAAATGCCGCCTGGCTGAATATTGCATGAAAGGGATATAACTGGGATAATGCAAAGTAAAAACCCATCCGTCCCTGCCACTGTTTTTTGCTTCCTCTGCTGCTGCCTCAATAATCCCTTCCGGCAACCCTTCCAGGTCATCCTGATCTGTTATATGAAGGAAAAAGGCATTTGTTTCCTCCAGGACATTTTCTTCGAATTGAAGCGACAGTGTTGACAGCTCCTGGTTAACCCGGCGAAATCTTTCCCTCTTATCTTCTTCAAGTGAGGCGCCACCTTTCAGGAAATTCCTGTATGTCTGCTTCAGCAGCATATGCTGCTCCTCATCCAGACCCAGGGAAGAGCGCCTGTCATATATTTCACTTATCCTGGAAAAGAGCAGGGGATCAAGGGTGATATCATCAGAAAAGGCTGAAAGCAGTGGAGATACTTCCTGTGCGGCAGCCTGCAGATCCTTATTTGTCTCGGCACTGTTGAGGTTAAAAAGGAGTGAAGCCACTTCATCGAGTTTTATGCCCGCCCTGTCAAGCGCCTCGATGGTATTTGAGAAGGAGGGAGGCTCGGGGTTTGCCCTGATAATGCTGATCTCATCCTTTGCCTGTTCGATTGATTTCTTTACTGCCCCGGTGAAATGTGAAGGACTGATAAGGTCGAAAGGAGGCAGTGCAAAAGGTGTTTTCCAATCTGTCAGAAGGGGATTCTCCATGGTTTTTTTAAAATATAACAGTTTGTGTAAGCCCAAAGTTCAGAAGGCAAAATTAAATTTTTATTTCTTAGTTACAGGATACAGGAATAAAGAAAAAATGTTATGTTTGTAAAATGCGAGCATAAGTTTAATAAGTAGCTGTTAAATAATATTATATAAAATACATTAAACAATATACATGGATAATAGTGTAGATAATGTTAGGTTAAATGAGCGTATAAGGGAACTTGAACTGGAAAATGATTCCTGTCGAAAGAAGCTGAAGGAGCTTGAAATAGAGACAGGGGAGATACGCCGATCACTGGAAAGATATAAGCTGATAGCGGATTTTGCCCATGACTGGGAGATGTGGTTTGCGCCCGACAGGAGCATTGAATATATATCACCTTCGTGTGAAAACCTTACAGGCTATGCAGCAGGTGAACTGGTAAACAACCCGGGAATGCTCGATGAGATTATCTATCCGGCCGATCTTGAGGATTTCAGAAGGTTCATAACAGATTCACTGAATTTTGTGGATATACGATCCTCACTTAATTTCAGGATACTCACCCGAACCAAGCAGATACGATGGTGCGAGATAAAATGCAGGGCTGTGTATGACAGCAGGGGAAAATACCTCGGGCAGAGGGCATCTGTTAATGATGTAACCCGGCTTATGCAGGCACTTGGTGAGATAAAGAACCTGTCGGACGGCAAGGAGTATGATGCACGTATAAGAGACCGTTATATCAGGGAGATAGAGGATAAGGACAGGGAACTGGTCAGCCAGCTCATGGTGCTGTCAAATAAGAATGAAACACTTCAGTATGTAAAAAGCCATCTGAATGAGATGATAAAAACCAGTAAGAAAGAGGAAAAACCTAAATTGACCAGGATGGTCGAGCATATTAACAGTACCCTGATGGCTACCGATAACTGGGAAAACTTTATGCTGCACTTCGAAAGGATACATCCGGGGTTTTTCGAAAGGCTCCAGGCCAGGTTCCCTTCGCTGACAAGCAAGGACCTTAAGCTCTGCAGTTACCTCCGGCTGCATATGACAACAAAGGAAATCGCCGGCCTTCTTAATATCACACCTCAAAGCGCTGAAATAAGCAGGGTGAGACTGAGAAAAAAACTCAGGCTTACAAGAAAGGACAGGCTGGCAGATTACATTTCAAAGGTTTAAAGTTAGGTTATTTTAATAAAGAACAATAAATATGATATGTTATTATATTATATAAAAACCTAAATAATAGTTTAATAGAATAATGGTGTTAGGTTAAGTATAATTGATGTTAAGTATTTATTAGGTAACATTTTTGTTGTATGCCCGTTAAATAGATTACTTTAGTAGCGAACAAAAATGTTATATGCATGCAACATACTGCTTCAACAGGGGTAAGATACAGGAAATTGTCGAGTGAGGAGATAGGACAGTTAATAATGCAGGGATGTACCTGCGACAACTGGGACCTGGTTGAGGCGGACAGGCGTTTTGTTACTGATAATATCAGGAACACTCATTTCTCCGGCCACATAAGGCTGGGAGCCTTTGAGAAAGAGGTGGAGCTTTTCGGAGCTGTGTCATTCAAAACCGGAATATACAATGCATGGCTGCACAACTGCTCGGTTGGTGATAATGCCCTGATACATAATATAGGCAGTTATATTTCCAATTATAACATCGAGCAGGATGTAATCATACATAATGTAAACCTTATTGCGGTAAACGAAAGGACTTCTTTTGGCAACGGGATACGTGTTAAGGCAATTAACGAAGAAGGTGGCCGTGAAGTCAGCATTTTTGATCATCTGACAACCCACCTTGCATATGTACTCAGCATGTACCGGCACCGCAGCAAGCTGGTTAAGGTAATCGAGAACCTGATAAAGGATTATGTTGAGTATATATCAGACAGCCGTGGAACAGTAGCCAGGGGTGCCATGATAATCAATTGTGGCAGCATTAAAAATACAAGGATAGGACCGGCTGCTCATCTCGAGGGTGTACAGCGACTCTCTAACGGCAGTATAAACAGCTCTTTTGAAGACCCTGTTCATATTGGCGAGGGTGTAATAATGGATGATTTTATTGTCTGTTCCGGTTCTGAAATAAATGATGCCACCCTTATTTCCAGGTGTTTCATTGGCCAGGGATGTATACTTGACAAGCACTATTCAGCTGTTGATTCACTGTTTTTTGCCAATTGCCGCGGTTTTCACGGCGAGGCCTGTTCAATTTTTGCCGGTCCCTATACGGTAACCCACCACAAATCAACCCTGCTCATTGC
>JAZBOI010000210.1:0-2192 GCA_036351095.1 Bacteroidales bacterium
AGGTTAATAATAACCTGCTCCAGCAGTTTTTCGTCTGCAGTAATTATCAGGTCTGCCGGGGATGATATTTCAAAGTCTATTCCCCTGTCTTTTATTTCTTCAGCAAAGAGTGTTTTTATATTAGAGAAAAATGCTTCAATCGGGAATTCCTTTATGCTGGGTGTTGATAGCTGTGTGAGGTTTCTATAGTCTCCAACAAATTTTGCCAGTCCCTTGCTGCGCTTATTTATTGTATTCAAGCCCCTGAGCAGGTCTTCGATATTTTTGCTGGATATATCATCCGGCTTTTTGCTTTCACCATTATATTCAAACTTATCAATCAGGCTCTTAGATAATAAGGTTACAGGGCTAACCGAGTTGAGGATCTCATGTGTCAATACCCTTATCAGTTTCTGCCAGGCCTCCATCTCCTGCTGCTCAATCTCATTCTTAATATCCTGGAACGACACTATTCGGATATCTGTACTTTCAAGTTTAAAGTCAGTAACCCTGATTGCAAGATGCACCAGCTTACCCGATAACTCCATTTTAACAAGTTCCTGGTCTCCGTCCTTCATATTCCTGATAAGTTCAGGAAAATCATTTTTAATTTTGCTTAAAGATCCTACACTGTGTAAATGGAAAAGCTGAAAAATATTTTTAAAGGCTTTGTTTGTAATCAGGATTTTATCTCCTGATGTAAAAGCTATCAGTCCTATACCAACGTGCTCTATCAGGCGCTGCAGAAAAATAAAGTTCTTCTCTTTTTCTATCCTTAGCTTGCCAAAGGATGCCAGGATTTTATTAAAACCTATATAGAGTGCTCTGAATGAACTATCAGCCTTGTCTGAATTGAATACCATGGTGGAGTCCTCGTGCTCGAAGGCAAATAGAAAACGGGTCAGTTCCCTGTTAATTCTCCTCAGATAATATATCAGGTATCCGATCTGGAAAATCCAGACAAGTCCCAGTCCGACAGATGTTATTATAAGATTACTTTTAAAGAAAGCCAGGGTAATAAGCAGGGGATTAAGAGCAATTAGCAGAACCTGTACAACAAGAATTATATTGAAGCGGTTATAGCTCGTATTTTTTAATTTTTTCATACAGGGTTGAGCGGTTAATTCCCAGCTTTTGTGCTGTTTTAGTTAAATTTCCGGAACATTTTTCAAGTGCTTTTATAATAATATTCCTTTCGTGGTCCGTGAGATTAAAATTGTCCGTGGCAAGATAAGTCTTATTAGTGCTATTGGTAAAATAGAAATCACGCGGAGTAAGAACCTCACCATCACACAAAATTACTGCCTTTTCGACTACATGCTGCAGTTCTCTTACATTACCTTTCCATATATTGTTTGTCAGCAGCTTAAGGGCTCTTGTCTCTATTGAATGAATTGGCTTATTATATTTGTCGGAGAACTTTGAAAGGAAGTAGCTTGCCAGTTCCGGAATATCTTCAGCTCTTTCGCGTAAAGGCGGGATTACCAGTTGAATAGTATTAATTCTGTATAAGAGGTCCTCCCTGAAAAGATTATCTTCAACCATTTTATTCAGATCTGCATTTGTGGCACAGATCAGCCTAGTATCAAAAGATACAGGCTGAGAGCTTCCTACCGGGATTACTTCCTGGTTCTGTATAACAGAAAGCAGCTTAGCCTGGAGGTGGCGAGGAATATTCGCTATTTCGTCGAGAAATAAGGTGCCTCCTGATGCTATTTCAAACCTTCCCGACCTGTCTTCGTGTGCACCTGTAAACGAACCTTTTTTAAACCCAAACAGTTCACTCTCAAAGAGGTTTTCATTTAAAGATCCCAGGTCTACATTGACAAATATATCACCAGACCTCAGAGATCGTCTGTGTATCTCACGGGCCATAACCTCCTTGCCCGTCCCATTCTCTCCAAGTAAAAGTATATTTGCATCTGTTCCGGAAACCCTGTCTATTACTTCACTTACCTTTTCCATTGCAGGAGATTTACCCATTACCAGGCCGGCAGGCGTATTTACCTTCTCATTGAGATGGGTCTGCTTCTGCTTTAACTTCTTTATCTCGAGCTTTGACTGCCTCTGCTTATAAGCATTTATCAGAGTGGCCAGGATTTTATGCTCATCCCATGATTTCTGAATAAAATCTGCAGCTCCTTCCTTGATTGTTTTTACTGCCAGTTCAATATCCCCGTAGGCAGTAATAAAAACAATTGTGGCCTGCGGAT
>JAZBOI010000211.1:0-7066 GCA_036351095.1 Bacteroidales bacterium
CTTGGGCAGGAAGAGCACGAAAGTGTCGTCAAAGCTTTCTTCCGGGGGCAGCATAGCCATCTGTATTCTCTCTGCATATCTTATGCTGGCCGTGATATCGCGGTTCTTTTCCTCTATAACCATACTCTTTTGAACTACCTCTACCGTTCTTTCCTCCACTTTCTCCTCCAGTAATCTTTTTTCCCTTACCAGGTTCCTTTCCCTTATCTTGATATACAAAACAACAGCAAGGGCCAGCAGCAGTACGACGAAAACAATAAACAGGGGAGTGGCATAGAAAGGAGGCCTGATAACAAAATCAAAACTCACGGGTTCTTCGTTCCATATACCGTCACTGTTCTGGGCCATCACCCTGAAGGTATACCTCCCTGGCGAGAGAGATGAGTAAATAGCTTCTGTCTGTTCTGTTTCCGGTCGCCAGCCCGGATCGGCCCCTTCTAGCATAACACGGTAACTTACGGCTTCGGGGTTGGTCAGGCATACACTGTAATAATCGAAAGTAATCTGATCTTCCGTATATCTCAGCTTCATGCCGGGTATCATCTGCCTGTCTATGGAATTAACCTTCATACCCCTGATATGGGTCAGGGGTTCCAGGTCGGGAGGAGGAATAGCTTCCGGGGCCAGCCTTGTAGCACCATGGGCCGTGCCAAACCATAAATGTCCTTTACTGTCGAGCAGGGAAGCATTCTGTTTTGTTTCAATGCCCACAAAACCGTTTTCTTTTGTATAGGTATTTATTATCCCTGTCTCAAGATCCACGCTGTTCAAACCTTTATTGGTGCCAATGTACAGTGCACCCCTCCCGTCAGGCTGCAGGAGGTTTATTATATTGGACAGGAGACCATCATTTTCGGTAAGATGGACAGCAACTGTATCGTCTTTCAGACCCAGCACACCGAAACTTGTGCCTATCCACAGGGTTCCGTCTGCTGTCCCGCTTAAACACCTTGGAGCAAGATCGTTTTCAGGTTCAATAATCCTGAACTGCTGTGCCCCCGGGTCGTACATGGTAAGCCCATTCCGTCTTTCCGATCCTATCCATACCCTGCCGCCGGCATCCACATAGAGGGCTGTTATGCCATTTCCTGCCAGCCCGTCAAACTGTGTGTACCTCCTGCCTTCCTGCTCCTTTATGTTCCATACGGCCACCCCGTCACTGGTACCTATCCAGAGATTGTTTTCCTTATCCACGGCCATGGCCGAAACCCTGAGATCAGTGCGGACAAGTATATCATTGAGCTTGTAATCATAAACAAAATCATTCTTGCCAAAATCATACCTGTAGACACCGTTGTCATTGGTGCCAACCCAGATATTCTCATCCCTGTCATTTATTATATATCTTATCTGGTTGGTTATATTATGTGTTGTCTCATAATAGTGTAAAGGCAGACCGGTCTCAGCATCGTAGAGAGTAATACCACCATTGGTACCGAACCAGTACCTCCTGTATTTATCTTCGTTAATAGCCCACACGGTACCTTCCCTGAACATATTATTTTCAGGCATGTAGTTCAGAAAATGATAGCCCTTGAAGACATGTATCCCGTTATTCTGGCTTGTAATGATCATATTACCTTCATGGTCTTCAATAATGCTGTGTATCTGTTTGGCAGGCAATCCGTTACTCTCATCGAAGGTCTGCATCTCCCCATCCCTGAAAACAGTAATTCCTCCTCCCCTGGATAAGCCCGACTCCCAGGTACCAACCCATATCTCCCCCTGTGAATTTTCAGTTATACAGCTTATCATATTACTGGCCAGCCCGTCACGTACATCGTATACTATAAGTTCGCCCCCCCTGGGTGGGAAGTAATACAGTCCCCCTTTATTGGTTCCGAACCACATGCCTCCCTTACTGTCGACCAGCATGGATATTGTACTGAAAAAGGTAGTAAGTTTTTCCGGCCTGTAGGTTTCAAACCGGTCGCTTTCAGGCATATAGATTTTAATCCCCACATCGGCTATACAGAATATCCGGCCACTGTCATCAAGGTAAATGTCATATACCTGGTCGCTCAGTCCCTCACCGCCCCTGTACTGCTTAACATCCCTTAAGCCTTCATCGTCCCCGGGAAGCGGGGCACAGAAGGTCCCGTTCAGGGCCGTGCTTATCCACAACTTATCACCCTGCATTGCCAGTCCTGAAATGTCTCCCTGTATTTCGAAAGTATCGATGCTTACCTGCCGGAAGACATTATTTTCATAACAGCTCAGGCCCCCGTTGAGGTGTCCCATCCATATTCTCCCTTCATGGTCTTCGAGCAGTGACATTACACCGCCTGTTGCCAGGCCGTCTTCAATGGAGAAATTTTCAAATTCAGAGCCGTTCCACCTGGTTACACCGCTCTCCGTGCCCAGCCAGAGGTAGTCGGAGCTGGCCTGGATAATGGTATATACCTTGGATGAACTGAGTCCGTCCGATACACCGTAACTGTCAAAATAATATTCCTGTGACAGGGAAGGTTTGACACTGTACAAAAAAAGAATAATCACCAGGATCACATGCCTGGTGATTATTTTCAGCCGTAAGGGGCTTCGGTAATTCATATACTGCTATTTTGCTATAAAGAAGAATGTTGCATTCTCATTATGATCAAGACCGGTTATCTGTCCTAATTTAGGTTCCTGTTTGCCGGCATTCTCCAATGCCACCTTAACATTCTGCCATACTTCCTCAACAGGGATACATGCCCCGGGATTTCTTTCGAGGGTTCTTGCAAAAGTGCGTGTAAACTCTGAATCATCCGATGCAAGCTCATACCCGGCCGACATAAACACCTGGGAAGATTTGTTCTGTGTCGCCCTCCAGTCACTGCAGCTCTTTATAGTGGGACTTGATCTCATTGCTGTGTAAAAGCTGGGGCCTGATTCACAGGCATCGGTTACCACGAGTGTGTGGGTCAGGATATTTGCATAAGGTTCCAGGGCAGCCCTCAATGCGGCAATATTAAAATAGGTAAATTCATCATCCCTCTGTGCATCCACCGGTATCCAGTATCCCACCTCGTTGACAAACTTGCCGTGTCCTGCATACCATATAAGCAGGGAATTAACCTGGTTGGCCTTGATCATATCCCTCAGCTCTATGGAGAAAAACTTTTCCATCTCCTCCTTTGACAGGTCTTTCTTATGGATAATATTATGCACCTGGTAATTGGCAAGGGCAGCCTTCATCAGGTTAACATCCTTAACAGGTCCGGCGAGGCTGGCAAAAGATGTGTAATTTGAATTCTCCAGGAAAACCACCCAGGTTTTACCCATGGGGTTCTCTGCTGAAATTACGGCACCCTGCCTGTTGATTTTGAAAGTTTGTACCTGCCTGTTCTCAAATACATCTTCGGCTATCACGGTTATTTCTTCCTTATTCAGAATATCGATGGTAGCCGTGAAAGTCGGGTTCTCCTGTTCAATGGGATAACTTGCCGTAACACCCTCGATGAAAATTGATTTTATGAGGCTGTTGTCCTCGATTTTGCCCTGTATATACAGACTGCGGTTATTATTATCAAGCATTATCTGGCCATTATCATCAGCATAAGGCCTCAGGATTGATATTTCGGGAGGATCGATCTCGGTCCTGATGATACGATATTCCAGATCGGTAATGTTATCATAATCATCCGTTGCCACAAGCTTTATTGTTTCAGTGTCTTCGATATCAAGATTGGCAAGGAATTCATATCTGCCGTCTGAACCTTTCTCGAACAGTGACTCCCGGCCGTTTATGACAAGCGATTTGAGTGGACTGTCCTCTTTTATGGTGCCTGATATCATCAAATTATCGGCATCACCCTTTACCTCGATGGTTGTACCCCCGACTACAGGACTTACTATACTTACAGCAGGTGCTACTGTCTCCCTGTTAAGTTCATAAAGCCTGTTTTCAGCCTCGCTCAGCAGTTTACGGGCCCTTGGGTCAAATTCAGAAATTTCAGTTATGATAGCATAGTCCCTGGCAGCTTTCTCATAGTCCATTATCTCCTCATACGAATATGCACGTTTGAAATACACATCCGGATCGGATGAGTTCAGTGAAATAGCCTTTGAAAAATCATTTATTGCATTGGGATGCTGGTTAAATTCCTGGTAATACCCTCCCCTGTCAATGTAATGTTTGGGGTTATCAGGCTCCACCAGTATGTTCCTGGAAACATCATTTATGGCCGAAGGATAATCAAGCCGGGCTTTATATATCCTGCTGCGTGTGAGAAAGGCTTCAGTATTCCTGTCATTGTTCTTAATTACCGTTGAACAGTGTGCCATGGCCTCATCCAGATTGCCCTGCCTTACCAGCAGGTCAGCAAGCTCCAGTCTTGCTCTGTCAAAACTCCTGTTCTTGCTTAATGCCTTTTCGAAATCCTTACGCGCCAGCTCATCGTTTTTTAGCTCCTTGTACACCAGGCCGCGCTGGTAATAATTTATATCATCCTCCCTGAAAAGCATGGCTGTATCCGACACTTCCAATGCCCGGTCATACATCTCCAGCCCAAGGAGTGTCTTTACTTTCTCGGGGTAGATCCTTGCATCTCTCTTGGCCACGCCGCTTGCCCTGTTCAGATGAGCCAGGGCCTGCTCATATTTACCCATACTGTTACTTACTCTTCCCATCAGGTACATGGCGTCAACCTCTTTGGGATCAAAAACACTTGCCTTTTCAAAATCAGAATAAGCTTCCTCGTATCGCTGGAGTCTTTCAAGTGCCGTGCCACGCTCGAGATAGAGATCAATTTTGCTTGGCTTCAATTCTATGGCATGTGTATACTGTTCAATAGCATCCTCATACTTTCCACTTTCATAGAATTTCTCCGCTGTCTTTCTGAACTTTCCATAGTTCTGTACGCTGCACGCAGTTGCCACGCTTAAAAATACCAGGAGTGTCGCTAACTTTTTCATAGGTTTTAGTTTTTTATGTCACTGCGGATGAAGGGAATAACAACTTCCTTCCTCCTTTAAAGCCGCTTTTCCAGAAACTATATCCAGGCACACCTTTTTTTGATGTTGCCGATTAATGTAGTTTATGTTCCCAGCGTAAAAGTAATTTTATAACTATTTTCCTTATACGAATATATTTGCTAAAAGATACACTCAAAATACCGTCTTTTACTCTTCATCTCAACGCATTAAAGTAAATCCGGTCGCTACCAAAGTTAATAATTTTTTATTATTCCCTACATATTTCTTGAAAGCCCAGGTCTGAGGTACTCGAGACAGCTGCCGGGGAAATTGTGTTTTGCTATTATATCTCCCTCAATCAGGGGCGACTCCAGGCCTTTCCCAAAAAGGATATCTCCCGTAAAAACCCTTGCTTCATCCCATAGTCCGGCTTCAATAAACTGTGAAAGAACTATGTTTCCACCTTCAATTAAAAGAGATTGAATTTCCTCCCTGTACATGTAATCCATAAGCTCCTCCAGCACTTTTTCACGGTTTTTCAGAGCGATATATCTTGCCCTTGTTCCTGCCGGTCTTTCGTTGAAAGTAAAAATTACGGCAGGTGGTTCACCTTTAAAAATCTTCAAGCCGGGCGGTAGTTCAGCAGACTCACTCAGTGCAAACCTCCTGGGATTCTTCCCTGTCCATAATCTTACATCAAGGGCCGGATCATCGTTGCATGCAGTTGTGTCACCAACCAGTATGGCATCTTCTTCAGATCGCCACTTATGCACAAGCATCCTTTCTTCCACACCGGTGATCCAGTTCGGGCCTTTCTGATTGTCCAGCCTGATCCGGTCAATGAACCCGTCAGCTGTCCTGGCCCACTTAAGGATGATATAGGGGCGTTTCTTTTCATGGTAGGTAAAAAATCTCTTATTCAGCTCACGGCTCTCTTCCTCAAGCACACCTGTAATGACAGTTATTCCGGCCTCCCTGAGAATTTTTATTCCCCTGCCGTTAACTTTGCTGCTGGTGTCAACAGTACCTGTAACTACACGTGGTATCTTTTCACTGATTATCCGCTCTACACATGGAGGCGTACGCCCATGGTGCGAACAGGGTTCAAGTGTGACATAGATGCTGGCTTCCTTCAGCAGCTTCTTATCCCTTACCGAATCGATGGCCACAATTTCTGCATGCGCCTCACCTGCTTGTGTATGAAATCCTTCACCGATGATCCTGTCATTATGTACTATCACAGCCCCAACAAGAGGATTTGGGCTGGTATTGCCCCGCGCCAGGGCAGCCAGCTCAAGAGCCCTCTTCATGTATTTTTTGTCATTCCCGGTCAACATAAGACATAATGTACTAATTTTGATCGTAGATGAAACGGGAAAAACTCACAATATCCTCCCTCAGGAATTATCTCCGTGATAATTTAGCATCCCTTTATCCTGAAAGGGAGCTTAATGCAATAATAAAAATTATTACCCTCCATATCAGCAAAAAAGATAATACCTTCATCCTCACCCATCCCGATCATGATATAAGTTCATATACCTGGTTTAAAGTTAATAAAATAGTTGATGATCTTAAAAAAATGAAACCCGTTCAGTATGTCTGCGGTATGAGCGAATTCTATGGACTGCAATTCAGTGTGAATGAATACACCCTCATTCCAAGGCAGGAGACGGAGGAACTGGTTGACCTGATCATCAGGGATTACAGGGATAAGACCCCATTGATACTTGATATAGGTACGGGCAGTGGGTGTATAGCGATCAGCCTGGCACTTAATATCACCGGCTCACGGGTAAGTGCCCTGGATAAATCACAGGCTGTAATAAAAGTTGCCTCCGGGAATGCAAAAGAAAATGGGGTCATGATAAATTTTTTTGCCGACGACATCCTAAACCCCGATACCGGCAAATATGCCAAGTATGACCTTGTGGTAAGCAATCCACCCTATATCACAGAATCAGAAAAAGATCATATGGGCAGGAACGTGCTGGACTACGAACCCCATGATGCCCTTTTTGTCCCTGATGATGACCCTCTTATGTTCTACAGGGCTATCATGGAACTCTGCACAAGGGTACTGCTGAAAGACGGATACCTCTATTTCGAGATAAATGAAACAAAGGGAAGGGAAATGAGGGAACTCATGTTAAGCTATGGATACCGC
>JAZBOI010000212.1:0-10825 GCA_036351095.1 Bacteroidales bacterium
CGAAATATGTTTGACCTCAATATTATAGTCACGCAGGGTTTTAACTATTGTGTCTTTCTTCTCGATTATTTCGGAATCATCAAACCTTGTTTCTGACCTGTGATCCTCCAGCAGGCTGATGGGGGGCATCTTGAAACCTGAAAGATCAAGCCTCGGGTCATAACTCTCTTTCAGTCTCTCCACCTCTTCATCCGTTAGCTGGTCGTCGGCCATCGCCTTGGTTATCGAAATTGAAACCCCGTTTTTTTCACCCCCCGCCGGTATTTCATTAATTATAGGCCCATGTTGTGATTTTTCGCCTTCCACTTCCCTTTGATCCCCGGGTATCTCTTCACCGGTATCATCAGCATGAGCACTGTCTGTATCATTAACAATATATTCGTCATCACCCGGCCGGTGTATCCTGAATCCCGGATCCGCTTCAACTCCCTCCTCCTCTACCGGTGCTTCCTTTCTCATCCATGGTATGACCGATCTTATGTTTGCAAAAGACGGCCTTATATTGAATACCAGGACAAGGTAAGACAGTAGAACCACGAACAATAATATGCCTGTTCCCAGTTTGCCCATGAAAGCGTTTAACCACTGGCTAACAAAGAAGCCGTGTGCCCCTCCCGGGCCGCTTCCCAGCATACCGTCGGCATGACCGAAGATATAAGCAAGTATTATGGAAAATATGATGGTGCCGAGTACCAGGTCACGGCTTATCCTGCCGGCCCGGATATTTTTTATATGCAACATCCTCAGACCAATGGCAGCCAGGATAACGGGGATAAAAAATGCTGCCAGGCCAAAACCTTTATTTATGAATATATCGGCAAACCATGCCCCGCTTTTGCCCGACCAGTTCTTAACCTGCTCTTCCGCCCCCGAGAGTACGGGTGCTGCAAAGCTCTGATCAGCTTTCCACCAGAAAAGATAAGCTATGAAAGCAAAGAAAAGGTATACAGAAAACCCGGTAATGATGAGACCGCTAATAAATTTGATCCTTTCATCCTTAAAAACAGAATACCCGCTTTTCTTTACCGGCCCGTCTTTCCCTTTTGACCGGCTGCTTTTCTTATTTCTCTTTTTCATTCTCAGAATATAAGTATGAACAGGAATAGCGCTTATTACTGTATAAACCTGCAGTTCCTGTTTTTAGTGTCGTAAAGTTAGTAAATTTATGTTGATGATGAAGAAAAGCAAGGATGCTTACAGGTTCATCATACTGGTGATAAGTCTGTCCATCGAACTGCGGTCAATCCTCCTGAAATCATCCCCCCTGTCAAATACTTTATCCGGGATAGGACGCTCATATATCCCCTCAGCCTGGAACTCAACCATTATATCACCCATCAGAAAAAAGAAATTCATCAGAACACCGTCTATTTCTTTAAAGGGAGTTGAATCATTGGGCCTGGTAATCTTCAGTTCTTCCGTATACCAAATATCATAGGTAAAGTCCTTTTCGGGTATCCTGATGATCGCCTTATTGCATTTTAAATCAAGTATGCTTGACACCTTGCCGGTAAATTCTACAGACATGCCTTTCATGGGATCAATGCCCGGCGGAATTTCGCCTGCTGTTCCCTCATAATAATAACTCATTCCCAGCACCTTAAGGAAAGTCTTACTCTGGTTCTTTTCTGGCTCGGTAATAATAAAAACCCCGTTATTTCCTACCGGTGAGCTTATCTCCATTAATGTTTTGTCATCCTTGAACTTTACAATCATACTGTTTGGCATGAGCTCATCGGGGAGTATGGCATTCCTGTCGTGAAAAATTATTTTATAATGGATCTCGCCCTCCTCAAATGATCTCAGGTTAGTCTCTTTACACCCGCACAGCCCGGTAAGGATTACTAAAAGGGAATACAAAGAAATGACTGTATATCTCACCCTGAAAATGAATTATATTCTTTCAATTATTGTATGCAAAAATAATATTTTTTTTATATTACCTACCATGCACTTTTATAATGAAACGAACATGCTTTTAATTAATTATAGAATCATAAAGGGATATGATTAAAAATTTGTGTGTGTGCGAACAGGTCGCAGAAGGCTCACAGGCCGTTTTACTGTTAGTCTGCACTGCCGTCAGGGCAGGCCTGCATTTAATCCGGGCTTTTTAATTAACATCCAGACAGGTAATTATAAAATTCCCGGGAGCTTTTAGAAATTATTATTCTCTTTTGTATTTCAGGGCTGCTCTTTTTCTTACTGCAGGCTGGATTTTATGGCTAAAAATTATAGATTTGTGTTTTTCTTTTTTCCGAAAGTTTTCAACAGGCCTTTGAGGCTTATAAATTATTAGTGATGAAAAAACTTGCAGTTATTGCATTAGGAGGGAATGCACTCCTCAGGGGAGACCAGGCCGGGACCATCGAGGAACAGGAACAAAATACCACAGACACGCTGGAAAACCTGGTTCATCTTATAAGGGAGGATTATGATCTTGTAATAACCCACGGAAACGGACCACAGGTAGGAAATGTACTGATGAGGAACGATGCGGGCGAACAATTATATAATATTGCACAGATGCCCCTTGATATTTGTGTTGCCGACACACAGGGGGGTATAGGCTATATGATTGAACGTATGCTTCGTAACGTACTCAATAAGTACGGGATCGAGAAAAATGTTGCCTGCCTTGTTACACAGGTTGTGGTCGATAAAAATGATCCTGCCTTTAGCGATCCGCAAAAGAGGGTGGGTAAGATATATGATAAGGCAGCTGCCGATGAATTGCATAAGACAAAGGGTTGGATTTTCAAGGAAGAAGTTAAGGTTAAAGACGGTTACAGGAGGGTTGTTCCCTCACCCCGGCCAATAAAGGTAATGAATGATGAAATCATAGAGGACCTGGCCAGGAAGGGAAACATTGTCATAGCCTCGGGAGGTGGAGGAGTACCTGTCTATATTGATGAGAAAAATGATGTCAGACCTTCGGAAGCGGTAATCGACAAAGACATGGCATCGGCCCTTCTTGCCTCGGAAATTAAAGCTGATGAATTCTATATACTGACTGATGTCCCTTATGTTTATCTGAATTATAAAAAAGAGGGAGAGCTGGCCCTTGATCATATTGATTATGAAGATACCCTGAGATACCTCAATGAAGGCCAGTTTTCCAAAGGCAGTATGGCACCAAAGATTGAGGCATGCCTGAATTTCATAAAGGAGGGCGGACAAAAAAGTGTAATCACCGAGGCGTTCAAGCTGGAAGACAAGAAATATGGAACAAGAATAACCATGAAGTACGACGACTGACAGGTTCTTATGCAGCTTGCGAAGGCTGGCCCCGGGAGAGAAGACTTATACGGCTTGCGAAGGCTGGCCCCGGGAATGGAGACTAATACAGCTTGCGCAGGCAGTTGTCAGCCCCGGGAGTTAAAAAACAGAGCGATTTATCAATTAAAAAATATATTAGTTATGGCATACAATTTACGAAACAGGAATTTTCTGAAATTACTGGATTTTGAACCGGGCGAGATAAAATTTTTACTGGATCTGTCTGTTGATCTCAAAAAGGCAAAATATGCAGGTGTGGAGCAACACAGGCTAAAAGGCAAAAATATAGCTCTAATCTTTGAAAAAGCATCTACCAGGACAAGATGTGCCTTTGAAGTGGCTGCCCTCGACCAGGGAGCACATGTATCATACATAGGCCCTACCGGTTCGCAGATAGGACATAAGGAATCAATGAAAGACACAGCCAGGGTTCTGGGTCGCATGTATGATGGTATTGAATACAGGGGTTTCGGCCAGGAAATAGTTGAAGAACTGGGAAAATATGCAGGCGTTCCGGTATGGAACGGGCTTACCAATGAATTTCATCCCACACAGATTCTGGCTGACTTCATGACAATGGCCGAGCACTCAAATAAAGCCCTGAACGAAATAAGTTTCTGCTATCTTGGTGACGCCAGGAACAACATGGGCAATTCACTGCTCGTGGGAGCTGCCAAGATGGGAATGGATTTCAGGGCTGCGGCTCCTGCTGAAGTGCAACCATCGGAAGAGCTGGTTGCGACATGCAGGGAGATAGCCTCCGGAACAGGAGCAAAAATCAGCATAACTGACAATATTGATGAAGCCGTCAGAGGCGTTGATTTCCTTTATACAGATGTTTGGGTATCAATGGGCGAAGCTGAAGAGGTATGGGAGAAGAGGATAAATATGCTTAAACCCTACCAGGTTAATAAAAAACTTATCGAAAGAACAGCTAACCCGGATGTGAAATTCCTCCATTGCCTCCCGGCTTTTCACAACAGGGAAACAAAAGTAGGGGAAGAAATATATCAGAAATACGGTCTTAATGGGATGGAAGTGACTGATGATGTTTTTGAGTCGGAACATTCCATAGTATTTGACGAAGCGGAAAACAGGATGCACACCATTAAAGCAGTTATGGTTGCCACACTGGGTAGCTGATCACAGGGTGTCCCACAGCCAGGCCCGGGACACCCCTGCCCTGTCTAGAACATTCCTCTTATAAAATAGAAAGTAATTATAAGAGACGTTGCCAGTTTAATACCTATGCCGGCCATGAATCCTATTAGGCTTCCCAAACCGGCTCTTATAGCATAGTTGAAATCGTCCTTGTAAATCATTTCACCTATTACAGCACCAAGGAAAGGACCTATAATAATGCCCGGAGGGCCGAAAAACAAACCAACCAGCAGCCCTATGGTTGCCCCCCTTATTCCATATTTGGTGCCCCCGAACTTCTTTGTGCCCCAGATAGGAACAACATAATCAAAAACTGCAACAACTACTGCAATAACACCAAGGATAACCAGCAGGTTAAGCCTGAATTCAGCAAAATCAGTGAAATGCAGAATAAGAATACCGGCAAAGCTGAGAGGGGGACCGGGTAATACAGGTACCAGGCACCCAATAATGCCAATAATAAGAAAAACAATGGCCAGTGCCAGTAAAAAATAATCGAGCATGTTCTGTTTTAAAGTATAGACAGGTCCCGGCAGTCAGGAGCAGCTAAAAGCAAGAAGCTATTTCTCCCCAAGATCCTCAAATTCAACATTTATGAATTCATCCGTTGTCTTTGAGTCATCACCCTTTTCCGCATCATCCGTTTCTTTATCAGCTGACCTGACTTCCCTCTCACTTACTTCATCATTTGCTTCAGATGAAACACCTGTGTCTGAGCTTCTTATAAAAGAAAACACATCCTCCAGGCCATCACTGAACTTGTCAAAATCTTCCTGGTAAAGAAAAAGCTTGTGCTTTTCATAAAAGAACTTACCATCCTTGTTAAACCGCTTTTTGCTCTCGGTAATAGTCAGGTAAAGATCATTCTTGCGCGTTGACTTTACATCCAGAAAATAGGTCCTGTTTCCTGCCCTGACAATCTTTGTGTAAACCTCTTCACGCCCGCTTGAATCATTTTCGTTGTTGTTGCTTAACTCACTCCCTTTGGCTTCGTTCTCGTCCTTCATAAAGCTGAATTTAATTTGGAATTAATTAACGCTGTCAAATGTAACAAATATTTTCATATATCAAAATATCGAAGTCCCCGCTATACCTCATCCACAGTTTTATCTCATTTACAGTTTTGTGTGAAGAAGAAAAAGAGTATTTTTGCACTCAAATAATTCAAGTGTTCTTTTGATGATAAGCAGGAGACTACTACGTATTAAAGCATTACTCATTCTGTATGCCTTTAACAGGAAGAAAGGGGATGATCTTGAAGCAGCCGACAAAGAGCTGCTGATCAGCCTTAAGAAAAGTTACGACCTGTACCATCTTCTCCTGTTACTGGTCCTTGAAATAGTCGATCTGGCAGAGGAAAAGATAGAAATAGCAAGGCAAAAGAAAATCCCCACTTACGAGGATTTAAATCCAAATACCAAACTAATAGAAAACAGGCTGCTAAGGCAGCTCTCAATAAATAAGCAACTGAAAAACTATTCCAGGACAGCAAAACTGTCCTGGATAAACAATAAGGAAATTCCGAAAATATATTATAACATACTCAGGGAATCATCAATATACAGAGAGTATATGAACAGCGGTAAGAGCAGCTATTCCGAGGATAAGAAATTCATCTCACGCATGCTCAGCCTTATACTCACAGAATCTGAAGAGCTTGAATCAGTACTCGAAGAAAAATCCATCTACTGGAATGACGACCTGGATTTTGTTTCAGTAATGGTCGAGAAAACCCTGAGGCAGTTCAGGGAAACGGACGGCGAAGATCATAAACTGATGGACCTCTACAGGTCAGATGAGGATGAAGTCTTCGTAAAGACCCTGCTGAGGAAAACAATATTAAACACTGAAAAACTGGAAGGACTCATCGGTAGTAATACCACAAACTGGGAAATAGAGCGTATTGCACTGATGGATATACTGGTGATGCAACTGGCAATTACGGAGATAAGGGAATTTCCAGAGATCCCTGTTAAAGTAAGCCTCAATGAATATATTGAAATAGCAAAGTTTTACTGCACATCAAAAAGCAGTACCTTTGTAAACGGAATACTTGATAAGATAGTGAAGGAAATGCGTGAGAAGAAAATGTTCAGGAAAACAGGAAGGGGACTGGTCGGTGAACCGGGCTTTGAGGAAACAGAGAATAAAGAAAAAAATTAAGACAGGATGAGACTTATACCTTTTTATCTTATTATTGCCCTGGTCTTCGTTTCATGCAGGAGCGATACGCAGGGTAAGAGAGAAGAAAATGGCAGGAGCGGTATACCGGGTAATGAGGAGGAAAGAGGCAAGAGCGATATGCCTGGTAATGCAAAAAATAATGGCAACAGTGAGGGAAAAGCGATAATTGAATTTTCTTCCCTTGAGCATGACTTCGGTAAAATTGAAGAAGGTGAAAAGGTAGCCTGCGTATTTACTTTTCAGAACAAAGGAGATTCAGATCTGCTGATCACATCCGCATCAACAAGCTGTGGCTGTACAGTACCTGATTTTGATAATAAGCCGGTGCCCCCCGGCGAAAATGGCAGAGTGGAGGTCGTATTTGACAGTTCATTCAGGAACGGGGCACAGAGTAAAACAGTTACCATAAGGTCAAATGCTGAGAAACCTGTGGTAATACTTAAAATAAAAGCAGAAGTAGTAACTAAAAATTAATTTTTGAAAATGAGTAATTTAGCGTATTTGTATTTGATGGGACCCACACCGGAAGGTCAGAACCCGCTGGTGACATTCCTGCCCCTGATACTGGTCTTCGTCATATTTTATTTCTTTATGATAAGACCGCAGATGAGAAAACAAAAAGAACTCAGTAACTACAGGAGCTCGCTTAAGAAAGGAGACAAGATAGTTACAACGGGCGGTATTTACGGAAGGGTTAACGATGTTAAAGACACCACAGTAACAGTGGATGTCGGCGATAACGTGCTCCTTAAGATTGATAAAAGTGCCGTACTGAAAGACGCAAGTGACATACAGCAGAAAAGATAGGCCCGGGATAATTTAAAAATAGCTGTAATATGGACCCGGAAGAAAGCTCACGAAGAAAGCTGGAAAGTCTGCTAAGCACATTCAAGGCAAAATTTTTAAACCGTAATGTGGCTGTCTTTTCTTTCTTCCTTCTGCTTTCGTTTATCTTCTGGTATATTAATGCACTGGGTAAAAATATTACAGGATCGGTGAATTTTCCTGTTCGCTATATCAACTTCCCGGAAAACCTTGCGCTGGTAAATGAATTGCCTGACAAACTGAGCCTGGAACTTGAAGGCTCGGGATATTCAATATTGAGAGCGAGAATAAGCGGTAATAAAACACCCCTGGTTATTGATGTCGATAATACTGGGCTCTCAGTGAAAAATAATGAAAATGAACTGGAATTCTATATTTATTCCTATAACCTGAGGGAATCATTTCTCAGGCAATTAAGGAGTAATTTCCAGATTACTTCCGTCAGTCCCGACTCAATCAATTTTGTATTCGATGAAGTTATAACAAGGAAAGTCCCGGTTAAACCGGATATAAAACTAAATCTTCAGAAGCAATACATGATTAACGGCAATATTGCTGCTGATCCCGATTCAGTCGAGATAAGGGGTCCACGTTCAATTGTGGATACCATAAACTCGGTTGTGACCGAATATCACGAATTCAATCAGCTTAATCAGCACACCATTCGAAACCTTGAAATTGAACCAATAAAAAAGGTCGGTATATCCCACAGGAAAACGGAAGTGAGTATCCCTGTTGAACAGTTTACAGAGGAAATAATGGATATTAAAATAAATGTACTGAATAAACCGGATACTGCCGAAGTGAGATTGTTTCCTGACATGATAAGTGTACAGTTCAATATAGCACTGAGCGATTATAACAGGATGCAGGATATACCTGTTGAAGCGGTGGTGGACATGAAGGATCTTGATGTCATGAAAGTTGACAGGCTGAAAGTTGAACTGCTTAACCTGCCCCCATTTATTACCAGCGTCAGGTATAATCCCAAGCAGGTGGAATATATTATCGAGAAGAAATGATTTTCAGACTTGGCATAGCAGGTGGCATAGGAAGTGGAAAATCCACGGTATGCAGGGTATTCAATGTACTTGGTGTGCCTGTATTCTCAGCTGATGACGAGGGACGGATTATCATGGAAACAGATCCGGGACTGAAGAATGAGCTTAATGAAATTGTTGGTTATGACCTGTACGAAGGAGGCTTACTTGACCGCAAAAAACTGGCTTCCCTGATATTTAATGACAGGCTCCTGCTCGAAAGTGTGAATGCACTGGTACACCCAAGGGTTTTTTTACGTTACCTTGAATGGTGTGAAAAACAGGAGGCTGATTATGTGATCTTCGAAGCAGCAATCCTTTTTGAATCAGGTGCTGAAAAATATGTCGATAAGACAGTAGCTGTGACCGCTCCCCTGGAAGAACGCATACAAAGGGTTATGGGAAGGAACCTGATGAGCAGGGAAGAGGTAATGGAAAGGGTCAACAACCAGATGAGCGAAGAGGAGATGCTTAAACGATCCGATTTCAATATTGATAATTCGGAAAATGTCATGATCATTCCCCAGGTAATGGATATTCATAAAGGTATATTGAACCTTCTCAATAAGTAAGAAAATGGGAAAATACGCAAAATGGGTTGGTGGTGGTCTGGGATGGTTCCTTGGTGGTCCTGTGGGTGCACTGCTTGGATTTGCTGCCGGATCGATCTTCGATGGCAGGAGCCAGGCGCAAACAACAACCAGCTACAGGGGAAGGAACTACAGAACAACGGCCGGAGATTTCGGGCTCAGCCTTATAGTGCTTGTGGCAACTGTAATGAAGGCAGATGGCAAGGTGGTGAGATCAGAGCTCGATTTTGTAAGAGATTTCTTCAGGAAACAATTTGGCGAGGAAACAGCCGGAGAAGCCCTGCTTATGCTAAGGGATCTCCTGAAACAGAATATACCCGTTGCAGATGTATGCAGGCAGATAAGCAGGAATATGGAATATGCATCCCGACTGCAGCTATTACATATGCTGTACGGCATATCCCTGTCAGACAGGCATGCAGACCTGAGAGAACTAAATGCCATCGAGACAATTGCCGGATACCTGAATATCTCACAGAAAGACAGGGAGTCATTAAAAAGTATGTTCATACCTTCGGATGATGCTTTTTATAAAATACTCGAGATCGAACCCACAGCCAGTAATGAGGAGGTTAAAAAAGCATACAGGAAAATGGCAAGAAAATTCCACCCCGATATGGTCAGTCACCTCGGGGAGGACTTTCGTAAGGTAGCCAATGAGAAATTCAGGAAGGTCAATGAAGCATATGAAAAGATAAAGAAAAGCAGGAATATGTCTTAAATAATATTTTATAAATCTGAAAACTATAAAACAATGGTTCTTAAAGACTTAATGGCGATTGCCGGTAATCCCGGACTGTACAAATTTATTGCTCAGGGCAAAAATGCTGTCATTGTGGAAAACCTTGAAAGCGGTAAAAGAACATCCGCCCATGCTGCAGCAAAGATCAGTTCACTGGAAGACATAGCAGTATTTACCGAAACTGAAGAAATACCGCTCTCTGAAGTATTTGACAGGATATACGACAAAGAAGAAGGGGCTGAAGCAATAAACCATAAGTCACCCCCGGAAGAGCTCAAAAGCTATTTTGCCGGGCTGCTGCCCGAATATGACAGGGAAAGGGTTTACCTTTCTGATATAAAGAAGATCATTCAGTGGTATAATATTCTTCATTCACTGGATATGCTTCAAAAAGAGGAAAAAGAAGAAGAGGGGAAAGAGGAGCAGGAAGAGACAGGCAAGGAAAAAGGAGGATCCACGAAGAAAGCAGGAGAGAAAAAAGCAAGTGCAGAAGAAGGGGGATCTGAGAAAAAAGCAGGAGAGAAAAAAGTAAGGACAGAAAAAGGAGGATCTGACAAAAAGCAGGAGAGAAAAAAGCAAGTGCAGAAGAAGGGGGATCTGAGAAGAAAGCAGGAGGGAAAAAAGTAAGGACAGAAAAAGGAGGATCCGGGAAGAAAGCAGGAGGGGAAAAAACAGGTTGGAAGAATGAGGATCTGAGAATAAATGATGAAGCTGGTAAAGAAAAATAAGCTCCTGAAAATCAGTAAAATAAGCTAATGATGCAAAACCCGGTCTGTGCCAATGTATTTGTTCCCCTAAGGATGGGTCCTTCTCACAGGAGTGAACAGGGAAGCCAGATCCTGTTCGGCGAGAAATATTCCCTTATCGAAAGATCTCTTAACTGGTTAAAGATCCGTAATGAATTTGACGGGTATGAAGGCTGGCTTGATGCCGACCATCACCTTTACTTTGAAGCAGGAGAAAGGGACATGGTTAAGATTCTTTCAGAGCGGACTGTCTTCACA
>JAZBOI010000213.1:0-4322 GCA_036351095.1 Bacteroidales bacterium
GAAATTGTAGGCGAGTTTTATCATGCTGAAAATGCCGAGGATGCAATGTCTGAAGTATTGAGGGTGAATGAATTATATCCTGATCTCAAAGGCTGGGCAATGGTTGGCGGATGGCCTTTCTTCTCAGAAGAATTCATAGATCTTTTTGAACCCGGAAGAGTGAAGATTGTGGCTGTAGATGCCCTGCCGGTACAATTACCTTATCTTGAGAGAGGTGTGGTGGATGTACTTCTGGGCCAGCCAACATTCAAATGGGGAGAGCTATGTGTCCAAAAAATAGTGGATAAACTATATCTCGAAAAAGAGGTTGATGAATTTAATGAAATGAAACTTATACGGGTAAGTAAGGAAAATCTTGGGGGCTGGTCACGACAGCTGCGAGCCTGGGGCTATGAGGGGATACCCGATAAATACATTGTGATGTAAAAACTATTGAATTACGCGAGCGCATTGGCTTTGCCGAGCTCGCAGGCTCGGTTGGCTCCGCCGAGCTCGCAGGCTCGGTTCCACGAAGTACTACTTCGGGCTTAGCGGGCACAAATAAAATAAACAATAAATCGATGATTCCTCGCAGCTTGCTGCGAGGAGAGTCAAAAAAAGATATTATCATGGAAATTTCTAAAGTGGACTTTAAACATATTCTTTATACAACTGATTTTTCTGATATCAGCAAATTTGCATGCTCTTATGCGAAAAATATCGCTGAGAAGTATAATGCTGAACTGACCTTACTGCATGTTATAAGGGATGAACTAACTGATTTTATGATATTTGATGCAGGTAATGAGAGAACACCAACGGGGGTTTCAAACAGACTGTCAATACAGAAGGAATATCTGAAAGAACAGAGAGAGGCAATAGTCCAATATATAGAGAGCGAATTTGGAAAACCTGAAGTGGGTGTGAAAAATTATCTCGTTGAAAATGGTATACCTTCAAAAGTAATAGCGAGGGTTGCTGAAGAACAGGGCTGTGACCTTATTGTGATGGGAGTGAAAGGGAGGAGTTACGTAGAAGACCTGGTAATGGGTGATACCGCCAGGAGGGTCATAACCCTTTCCAAAATACCTGTTCTTGTTGTCCAGAACCAGAGTGTGAAATAAATTAATAAATATGTCAAAGAATATTGATATTCCCTTTTCCATTGTTGGCGGGGTTGATTTTGCCGGCATGTCAGCAGAAATGCTCAAAGAGCTTTTCGCAGAGATTATGAATGATCAGATACATGGGGTTTCTTTCAGTGTCTATCTCGAGGGGCAGGGCCCGGGATCCCTGATAAGCGAGACACAGGTTAGGGAGAGAATGAAAATTATAAAACCCTATGTTAAATGGGTAAGATCATTCTCCTGCCAGGATGGTAATGAAATAATTCCCCGGATAGCACATGAGTTTGGATTAAAGACACTGGTGGGAGCATGGCTGGATAGTGATACTGAAAAAAACGAAGAAGAGATAAAGGCGGTGATAAAACTTGCGAGAGAGGGTCATGCTGATATTGTTGCTGTTGGAAATGAAGTATTGCTAAGGGGCGACCTGGAGGAGGAAAGTATTATTGGATACATCAAGCGCGTAAAGAAGGAAGTGGGGAATATCCCGGTAGCTTATGTAGATGCCTATTATGTATTTGCCAATTATCCGGAAATCTGTAATGCATGTGATATCATAATGGCAAATTGTTATCCTTTCTGGGAAGGATTTCCACGTGAGCATTCGCTTTCATATATGAAAAATATGTATCAGATAGCAAGAAATGCAGCAGGTGGTAAAAAAGTAATAATAAGTGAAACAGGTTGGCCCAGCAGGGGATCGGCCGAGAAAGAAGCTGTCCCTTCATTCGAAAATGCCATTAAATACTTTATTAATACCTTTGAATGGGCAAATGAAGAAGACATAGAGATTTTTTATTTCTCAAGCTTTGACGAAACATGGAAGATTGATGCAGAAGGAGATGTAGGTGCCTACTGGGGATTGTGGGACAAGGATGGGAAGCTTAAATTTGTGTGACTTTATAATTTATCAAGCCACCTTAATGAATTGAATATTGATATCATGAAAAAAAAAGTTTTTTATATTTCACTCCTTATTATCTGTGCCATTGCTATGCTATGCTGTAACTCAAAAGATAAGTTATTTGTAACTGAGAAAATTTATGTTACCTCTGAAAGTGGTCATAAGATTGCAGTGAAGGAAAATGTAGGGTTTGTAAAAGGTAAACCAGAAGGAACAGTAATAAAGATAGATCCCGGGATTATCAGGCAAACTATGGACGGAATAGGTTCTTCCTTTACTGAATCTTCAGCCTTTGTCCTGGCTCACCTTGATCCTGAAAAGCGAAAAGAAGTAATGAAAAAAGCCTTTGGTGAAGATGGGGCTAACTTCTCACTTACCAGGACACATATTGGTGCCTGCGATTTTTGCGTTGAAGGAAAATATTCATACCTGGATAAAGTAGGTGATGTGGATCTCTCATCATTCAGCCTGGACCCGGACAGGGAAGGTTTCAGTTCAGCAAAATATCCGGGCGTAGTTGATGAGAATTATGACCTTCTGCCAATGATAAAGGAGGCTCTGGAGATCAAAAACATGCAATCAGATAAGGAGTTACGGATAGTAGCATCTGCATGGACAGCACCCTACTGGATGAAGGATATTGAAGACTGGTATATTAAAGGAACTCCGGAAAATAATTTCCAGGGCACAGGTGGTAGCCTGAAAGAGGAATATGAGGAAACATATGCTGACTATCTCATTAAATACCTCGATACCTACAGGTCAGAAGGAATCAATATCTGGGGTATTACACCCGTGAATGAGCCACACGGGAATAATGGTCAATGGGAAAGTATGCACTTTACCCCTGAGACGCAGAACGAGTTCATAAAGAAATACCTGGGACCTAAACTAAATTCAGGAGAGAATACTGATGTTAAATTACTCATTTATGATCAGAACAGGGATGGTCTGGAAAAATGGGCGAATGTTATCCTGGGAGACGAAGAGACTTCAGAATTTGTTTATGGTGCTGCTGTGCACTGGTATGAAAGTACTTTTAAAGTGTATGAAGAGGTCTTCGACAGTGTAAAGGCCAGGTTCCCTGATCATCAGATTGTTCACACCGAGGGTTGTATTGATGATCTGGGTAAGCCTGCTCCTGATGGTATTACCAACCCTGAACGCTTCCAGGAAGAGAATTGGTTTATGAATGATTCATTCTGGTGGAACGATAATGCAACTGATTGGGCCTATACGGCAACCTGGGAGGGAGTAAAATCTGAAGATCACCCTATTTACACGCCGGTGCATCGTTATGCAAGGAATATTATAGTAAGCATCGATCACTGGCTATCCGGCTGGATTGACTGGAATATTGTCCTTGATAAGAATGGCGGACCCAATCATGTGGGTAATTATTGTGGCGCTCCGATAATGATTGATACACAATCAAAGGAGGTCTATTATACCCCTCTGTATTATGTGCTGGCACAGTTCAGTAAAACGATAAGGCCAGGGGATAAGGCTGTACAGACCCAAAGGACACTTGTGGGCCAGGGAGATGATGATTTGCATGCCTGTGCTACTATCAATGATGATAATTTGCTGAGTGTTCAGTTACTAAATACAACAAAGAAGGAAATAGTCTGGAATCTTCAGATTCATGGTCAGTATGCGGAGATTATCATTGATCCAAACTCTGTACA
Source organism: Bacteroidales bacterium (assembly GCA_036351095.1). Classification (GTDB taxonomy): domain Bacteria; phylum Bacteroidota; class Bacteroidia; order Bacteroidales; family VadinHA17; genus UBA9300. The sequence goes on from JAZBOI010000213.1 coordinate 3,699, forward strand.
GACTGTCCAGGTACAGCTTTGAAATTTATAATATATGTCAAATAGTAAACAGGATCCTTTTGTTACAAGAAAGTTTGATCCATTTTTGGGTAGTGAATGGATTGGTAATGCTGTGTCCTATGGGTTTTACCGTAAGGGGCAGGCGCCGGGGATGAAAGGTCCTGCAGAAAAAGAGATTCTCGAAGATCTGAATATAATCAGTAAATACTGGAAACTGATAAGAATTTACGGTTCTGATAAGGATTCTGAGAGGGTACTGAATCTCATTAAAGAACACAGCATTCCTGTTAAAGTAATGCTGGGGATATGGCTTGAAAATGAGACCGTTGACAGGGAAAGAAAGAAGGAAAATACCAGGGAAGCAGAAATGGGGATTGAATTAGCAAATGAATATCCCGGAATAGTATCAGCCATTAGTGTGGGTAATGAAACACGTGTATCCTGGTCACAGCACAAAATGGAACAGCATATCCTTATTGACTATATCAGGAGAGCGAGGAATAATACCTCTGTTCCGGTTACAACGGCAGATGACTACAGCTACTGGCTCAGCCCTGAAAGCAGGGAGGTGGCTGATGAAACAGACTTTATAGTAGCACATATTTATGCCCTGTGGAATGGAAA
>JAZBOI010000214.1:0-5561 GCA_036351095.1 Bacteroidales bacterium
GGGGAAAACAAATATATACATAAATGGCTTCCTGAACTGAATACCCCTGACTATCCCCCACCCTTAATTGACCATCCTTATGCCAGGGAAAGAGCAATCAGTACATACAGGTATTACATCAGTAAAGATCCGGACAATTAGCATGCTGGCAGCATTATGAGTGACAGGCCCCATGCCGGCATTGAACACAGGGCTACTGATATCCGGGCATTGACTCTTGCCTTACTTTATTGAACAACCTATGGCACGGGTAAAATCGGGATCAGGTTTTTTTCCTGCAAGAAGATTATTGACGGCATCCCGGACATAGTGCTCATCAGCCTCGGAAGCATCCCGGTAGTTATTATCAATAGCACCAATATAAGCTACCTTAAGCTTATCTGATTCTTTTTTAAGCACATAAACATGCGGTGTCTTTGTAGCACCGTATATTTTATATATTTCCTGCCTGGTATCATGAAGGTAAGGAAAAGTGAATCCTTTCTGTTCTGCCCTCTCTATCATTTTCTCATATGAATCTTCGGGATAAGCTTCAGCTGAATTGGGGTTAATGGCAATAACAGGATAGCCTTTTGACTTGAATGTTTTGTCAAGATCTATTATCCTGTCTTCCCAGGCAACAGCGTACGGACAATGATTGGTGGTAAAGATCACTATGAATCCTTTGGCATCCTTGTAATCTGACAGTGACAGGTATTTCCCGTCAATATTAAGTAATTTAAAATCAGTGGCATAATCACCAACCTCGTAGTCCTGTGACATTAATGAACTGCTGATCAGTATCGTTAATGCAATTGTTAAAAGACTCTTCATAATTCTGTATTTAAGTGGTTTAAAATATCTTGTTTGAACAGTGGTGAAAGATGCGACTTCAACTCAGTATATGAAATTATGCCTTCATGAAATTTCCGGTAGTTCATACCGGGTGCATTAATAAGGGTTGCCGGTATGCTTCCGGTCCATGATTCATCAACCAGGGGTATCCACTTATTAGCATCAGGCTCATCAAGCAGTAATACTTCAGAACTTATTTTATAATCCTTTATGAAAGCTGCCAGTCGGGTATCTTTCTGAGAAGGCATATCCAGGCTTACCAGGATAAGTTTCATTTTCTCGCCGGCGAACTCCTTCTCCACTTTCAACAGGTCAGGCATCTCTTCAGTGCATGGCTTGCACCAGGTAGCCCAGAAATTATAGACATAGACGGTATCTGATTTCTTATTCAACTCCTGCTTTAAGCCGTCAATATCAATTATTTCAATATCCTGGGAAGACAGGGATAAAGACAGTGTAATGAACAAAAGTGCCGATACAAATCTTGCCATAACTATTCTCTTTACCGGAAAACATTAAATGAATAAGATTTGTTCAAATCTTCTCCAGTACACTGGCTGATTTTTTGCCCGGAGCCTGTGAAATCACGTCTATTTATTTATTTTTACGCATCCTTTACATTTAGCTGGAGGTTTTCATTCAAAATTTAAATGGAAGAGAGAAAAAAGGTCCGCAAGAAAACATTCTACATATGGCTGGCAGTCATAGGAATACTACTGACTTTATATTTTGTTAATAAAGACTGGTTCGACATAAGCTTCCTGCAGAGCTTCGTTGATAAAAATAAAGTCCTGGTCATTGCGATATACCTTACAATACTGACTTTAATCGGGCTAACTTTCATACCCTCAACGCCATTTGCCATGGCCGGACTCTTGCTTTTCCCCGCGCTTCAAACATTCATTATCAATATGATAGGTATTATAACCTCAACGGCAATAGTATATTATTTCACCCGTTACCTGGGACTTGATAAATGGGTTGAGATGAAATTCCCGGATAAGATTGAGAAAACAAGAAAGGCACTCAGCAAAAAGGAGCTTCCCATTATTATTGGATGGAGCCTGTTTCCGGTAGTGCCCACCGACCTCATCATCTATGTTGGCAGCTCATTACGGATATCTTATTTTAAATGTGTTTTAGGGGTGCTGATAGGCGAAGGTGCACTCAATGCACTTTATATTTTTTCATTTGATTTCTTTTTTAAATAAGCAGAAAAAATCCAGAATCCTTTTATAACATAAGTACTATGAAAAAAAAATTGATATTACTTACGTCTGCCATCTTCATTTTTATTGCGGGCAGTGCACAGGATCAAAAAGGAGGAGTGGCTTTATTACAGTCTACTTCCATCTCAGGTGAGTGGTTCCTTGGCTTTAAGTATGATGACAGTGAAGACATCAGTGCTTTTCACCTTAAAAGGGGATATTTTACGATAAAAACTGAATTGAATGATATTTTTTCAGTGAGGTATACACAGGATATCACCACTGATATGGAAGGAAGCGATATGGGAAACGTTGAGATGAAACTCAAATATTTGCTCCTAAAGGCAAAACTTTCCAATATTGACTTCCTGAAAAACTCCTACCTGGAGTTTGGAATGGTCCACAGGCCATGGCTGGAATATGAACAGAACATAAGCGGGTACAGGGTCCAGGGTAAAATGTTCAGCGACCGCTATAGCCTTCTCAGCTCGGCCGATTTCGGGGTTACCTTTGCAGGCCTGCTTGGTGGCAAGATCAACCAGGAATACCAGGATGATGTAAGCTCATATTTCCCCGGGAGATATGGCAGTTTTTGCTTTGGTATATATAACGGGGGCGGATATGATGCACTTGAAGAAAACAACAATAAGATAATAGAGGGCCGGATCAGCCTGAGGCCCCTACCGGATATAGTACCCGGGATCCAGCTGTCATATGCATTCTCTTACGGCAAAGCAAATACCTCACTGGAGAATTCTCTTTACAGGCTGAACATTGTACACCTGTCTTCGATAAGCAGGCACCATAAATTAATGGTTCAATATTACAGGGGCCTTGGTGGACACAGGGATAAATATACCGATGCGGAAGGTTTATCCTATAAAAATGAAGGTTATTCCGGCTTTGCAGAGCTTATGATACCCGGAACACCCTTTGCGGTGTTTTCCAGGTACGATAAGTTCACATCACACCAGGATACAGAAATAATACAGAACACATTTATAGCCGGTATCACATACCGCTTCCTGAGAAATAAGGTCCTGCTGAATTTTGACCAGAACGAAAATATGGGTGTATATACAAGGATCTATGAACTTGCTCTGGAAATCAATTTTTGATTAAGGATCGGGAATAATAATCAGCCATTCAATTTTTGATTAAGGATCGGGAATAATAATCAGCCATTCAGCAAGTGGATAAATTCTTCGGTCCTGTGCACAGCTTTAATGTTATCAGGCAATTTGCCTTTTATATCTGTGGCAAGTGTACCGCTAATAATAATTTGCAGGTCTTTGAATGCTTCTGAAAGTTCTTTAAGATATGCCTCTTTATTGATACCCGCAAAACCGGACGAGGTTGCCGTCACAATAATCTCAGCGGGCCATACCTGGATTGCTTTTATCAGTGAATCAAGGGGTGTGGCGGACCCCAGGTAAAGAACCCTGTGCCCGTGTTTCCTTGCTAAGTAGGAATAAAACAGGATGCCGATCTCATGCCACTCATTTTCAGGCAGGTATAATAATACTCTTTTAGCATCGCTTTTTTCAGTGAAGCCCCGGGCATCGATATGAGCAATCAGTTTCTGGCGTATAAGGTTGGAAACGAAATGCTCCTGTGCAGGTACTATGGAACCTGTGACCCAGAGTATCCCCACTCTTTCAAGGAAGGGGAAAATAAGACCGATAAAAGCTTTTTCCAGTCCAAGCTCTTTTATTGAGCTTTCTATGAGCTCATTAAATCCGGCTTCATCCAGGCTGATCATGGCAACTATCAACGATTCAATCCCCGTGTCAGCCTGTGCAATATCCTTTGAGATGAGTGAAACCTTCTCCTCCATTTCTTTGATTGACATTGAGGCAATCCTGGATATCTTGAAACCGCTCCTGTTCAGAATGGAAATATTTATCAGCTTCCTTAGATCATCGTCGCTGTACCTTCTCCTGTTGGTGGTGGTACGGCCCGGACTTATAACACCATACCTCTTCTCCCATATTCTTATTGTATGTGCTTTTATACCAGAAAGTCTCTCCAGGTCTTTTATTGTATAGTCCCCCATCTTAGTAAATTATTGTTTCAAAAATACATATTTATATTAAACAAATATAAGAATACGGTAATTTTTTAATTTGAAAAGAAAAGCTGCCGGTTAAGGCAGCTTTCCATTTTCTGTCCGGGTTCGCTTATTTTCCTTAATGAGGTAAAATAACTTTGTCAATTACATGTATGACTCCATTGGTTCCCAAAACATTGACCGAAATAATGTTTGCTGTAGCTCCTGATCCATCTGTTATTGAAGCTCCATCAGAAAGGTTCACGGTAAAAGTTTCGCCGCTCGAAAGAGTAGTTGCTTCGAGTCCGTCCTCAAGATCTGATGAGAAGGCTCTCAGCCCAAGCACGTGGTAGAGCAGCACTGCCTCAAGCAAAGCATCATCAACATCACTTGCACCGTTGGTTGCACCGAGTGCGGTATAAAGAGCATCAAAAGCTGCATCTGTGGGGGCAAACACTGTGAACGGACCAGCACCCTGGAGTGTGCTTACAAGACCTGCTTCAGTAAGAGCGGCAGCAAGCTCGCTAAAACCGGCTTCAATAGCTATTGCAACTATATCCTGTGACGGCGGAACAAGCGTACGGTCAATCACATGAACCACACCATTGGCAGTGCCTGCTCCTTCTGAAGGATCAATATCGGTAGCAGTAACCATGGTGTTTCCGTTTATATATACACCTGTACCTTTGTTCGTGAGATAAAAGTCGCCTCCCACTGTTGTTATCGCTGCAGGAGCAGCTACAGTGGTTGAAGGAAGACCTGTACTCATTACTACACCATCAATGAGGTGATAGGCAAGCACGGCATTAAGAGTTGCCTGGTCAGGCAGTTCAGTTATACCGGCAGCTGCAAATGCATCATTTGTAGGTGCGAAAAGAGTCATACCGTTACCACTGGGCCCATCGCCAAGCAGGGTAGCCAGTATACTCGGATCAGCAGCCTTAACGGCAGCTATAAGAGTGGTGAAATCCTTATTGAAATAAGCGGGCTCAACAATAGTATTTACAAACTGGGCTATTGAAGGAGGCACAAGAACACCGTCCATGATATGTACAACACCATTACTGGTCATCACATCAGCTGTGTTAATTCCAACACCGCTTATCAGGAATGAACCACCTACCTCTGTAACAGTGATATCCTCGCCATTAACAGTAGTTACGCTTATGCCATCAGCAAGATTTGTTGAATTAATTTTGTTTGCGGCAATGACGTGATATTCCAGAACACTTCTTAATACGTCTTCAGGAATGTTATCTGCTGAAGTCTGGCCTATGACACTCAGAAGGGCAGCAAAAGCGGCGTTTGTCGGGGCAAATACTGTGAATTCACCTGTCTCGTCACTCAGGGTTGCCACAAGGTCATCAAATTTAGTCAGTACATCAACAAGGATAGATAAGTCTGTTGTTGCTACTGCTGTTTCAACAATATTCTTGGCAGGTACTATAACTGCATCGATAGTGTGTATA
>JAZBOI010000215.1:0-14491 GCA_036351095.1 Bacteroidales bacterium
CCAGTCTTTCCCCGAAACGTGTTTTTTCAATGTCAAGGTAGAGCTTCAGGTTTTCCAGTTCGGTCCCCAGGCTCACCGTCCGGTCATCCTTCCTGGAAAGGGCATATCTCATGAAATCGGACAGTTTAATTACCATCTCCCTTGCTTTTGCGGGATCAGAAATGGTAAGTGAACTTATTGAATTGAGGCTGTTGAAAAGAAAATGAGGATTAATCTGGGAGCGAAGCATCATCAGCTCTGTTTCCTTAAGCATATTCTCCAGTTTTGCCTGCCTCATTTCCTTGCTGGCAATATTATCCATGCTTATCAGCAGGTAGTAGGCCAGTATCACAACAACATAAATAAATGCACCCGCACCCAGGCGGTAATATATTGAATCTTCCCAGAAAGATTTATAGATTTCCTTTTCCTGGATCAGGGCCAGCACCGCGAAACGTGTAAGGAATATCCAGAGACCCAGCGTGATTACCACCATAAGAAGGTGGTTAACAAGCAGCATTGTAAAATCATTTATTCCTGCCTTAAAATTGTTTACCGGGTACCAGAGGGCAATGGCTGCAAGGCCAAATATGACGGCTGAAAAGAGGCCGTCACTGAATGCGGCCGTTGAACTTATGCCCGATGAGTAGCTGATAAGCAGTGACTGACCCAGACCAATAATGATCCAGATCAGCCAGTATATGATCAGCCTGTTTCGCCTGCTGAGAACGGGATGAATCATCAGTATCAGTAACTTTTTATTTCACCTCCTCCAAAAACTACGGCTCCTTTTACGACCAGCGTCTTCGACATATCTATTACTGAACCCGAAAATTTCCGCGAGTCAGAAAAGCCACCGAGCACCGGTGTGACATCAATAATAATATTCCAGTCTGGCGGCACAATAAGGGAAACCCCGCCGAAGACACAGGCTACTTCGAGCTCACTTGTTCCTTCAGCCAGGCCTGCTCTCGTCAGGTCTATCTCACCCCCTCCAAAAATGCAGGATATTTTTCCACCCCGGAAATTCTGGCTCATAAAACGTCTTTCTCCTCCACCAAAAATATTGACCATGTCAATCACATCGCTCGATGAACTTGATTCTGTTTGCCATCTTTCCTTTGAAAACCATTTTGCATTCGTCAGGACGACTATTCCTATTATAATAAACACTGCAGGCCAGAACAGCCTGTAAGTCCGGAAAGGCAGATCCAGCACTTCCGGCAGTATAAAGAACCCGCCGACGGCCATTACTATAAGTCCGGGTGTCTTGTTGCCCGTTCCAAACAACATCACAAAGCCTATTGCAATAAGCAACATCTGCCAGCTGAAAATGATGTCTTCAAAATACCCGGGCATAACACCCGTATTTCTTATTATCAGCATAAAGCCCAGTACTATAAGCACCAGTCCTACCGCCACCTTGCTTGTCGCTGAATAACTGCGGTGTGGCTTGTTATCAAGATTAGAATGAGGTTCCATGTTGTTTAATTTTTAAAATTTATAAATCAGTTATTATTTAATTCCTGCGGTATCGCCTGACAATTCCAGATATTATCAGGGCCAGACCGGCCAGTATGATAGCTGCTGGCCAGTATATCTTCTCATATAACACCGGTAATTCATAGTCAATCCGGGGCAGGAAGAAATATCCCCCAACAGCAATTATAATTATACCGGCTGCGGCATCACTGTTGAACAGGATAAGGATGCCAACGAACATTACCAGTACGGGCCAGACAAAATATTCCCTGGCACTGCCAAGGTTTAGTATGTCAAACATTATCGCCGCCAGGAATAAGCCTGCTAGTATCAGGAAAATTCCGACCCTGGTTCCGGGATTGTGTCTGTTTTCTTTCATGATGCATTCTTTATTAATTCACAGATCAAAAATAATTATTAATACAAGGGGGGTGTTATACTAATTCGGTAAATGACCGTTTTTTAGCGGTAAGTGACAGCAGGAGACTTATTTTGCCACTTTTTTACATATTATCTTTAATAATTGGATAAGCTTTTATATTTTTGCACACCAATTTTGGATCATTATGAGGGGTTTATACAGCATACCGTTAAGGGGACTGAAAGAGGGGAGTCATCTGTTTGATTTTAATATCGATAGCAAACTGTTTGCTAATTATGAAAAATCAGAGATCCATGAAGCAGCGCTAACGGCCACTGTCACCGTGCTCAGGCATTCTTCACATATTGAGATGAAGATAGTGATCAGCGGCACTGTAAGCCTTACATGCGACAGGTGTCTTGAACTGTATACACAGGAAGTAAGTACTGATGACTCTGTACTGGTTAAGTTCGGTGATCAGTGGGAAGAAGTGGATGATGAGGTGCTTATTATGCCCGGGGGCGAAAATGAATTTATGCTTGATCAGCTTTTTTATGAATTTGCCCACCTGGGCCTGCCACTGAAGAAAGTGCATCCCGACGATGAAAATGGCAGGAGCACCTGTAACCCGGAAATGCTTGAGAAGCTTAACCAGCACATGGTTAAGGAAAGTAAGGGCAAGAATGGACCATATGTGGAAGAATTTGCGAAGTTAAAAAATATTAATAATCAGAATTAAAGAAGAGATGGCACATCCTAAAAGAAAAACGTCAAAGACAAGAAGGGATAAACGCAGAACTCATTATAAGGCTACTGTTCCAACACTGTCAACATGCTCCAACTGCGGGGCAGCCGTAAAGTATCACAGGGTATGTCCCGAATGCGGACATTACCGGGGTAAGCTCGCTGTTGAGAAGGAAATATCTGCCTAATACATAGCTGAGAAATGAAGATAGGGCTCGATGTAATGGGTGGTGACTATGCACCCGGGGCAATCCTTGAAGGTGCATTTGATGCTTCAGGATATTTGCTTCCCGGTGAAAAGATTGTCCTTATTGGTGATGAAAAGGCCATAAGGGACAAGGCAGGGAAGGAGAAGGTTGACCTGGATCAGTTCGAAGTGGTGCCCTCAAGCGAAATAATTGAGATGGGGGAGCATCCTGCCAAAGCATTTTCCCAGAAGGACGATTCGAGTATAGCCGTTGGTTACAGGCTGCTGAAGAGTGGTCTTATCGATGGTTTTGCCAGTGCCGGTAACACGGGAGCCATGCTTATCGGGGCAAGCTATACCGTGAATGTTATACCGGGTGTGTTCCGTCCTGCACTGGTACTGGCTATACCAACATCATCAGGAGGCAAATCGGTGCTCCTGGATGTGGGACTCAACCCTGACTGCAAGCCTGATGTGCTGCTGCAGTATGCAAAACTGGGCAGCCTCTATGCAAAATATGTACTGGGGGTCAATAATCCTTCAGTGGGTCTTTTGAATATAGGTGAGGAGGAAACAAAAGGATCGGCGGCGGTAAAAGGCGCCTATGAGCTTCTGAAAGATAACCCGGCAGTGAATTTTATCGGTAATGTTGAAGCAAATGTGCTGTTTACCGGTGAGATGTCGGACGTGGTTGTATGTGATGGCTTCGTGGGTAATATAATAATTAAACAGGGAGAAGCTTTCTATTCAATCTACAAGGAGAGAAAACTTAAAGATGAATTTTTTGAACGACTGAATTTTGAAAATTTCGGTGGAACACCTGTGGTGGGAATAAATGCCAACGTGGTAATTGGTCATGGCATTTCCCGGCGCAGGGCTGTTATGAATATGATCTTGCAAACCAGGGATGTGATAAATGCTGACCTGGCAAAAAAAATAGCTGAAGAAATTTAAAATGGATACAATAAGAGCTGCAATAACAGGGGTACATGCATGGTTCCCCGAGTACAGATTGACAAATGACGAACTGGCAACACTGGTTGACACTTCTGATGAGTGGATAATGCAAAGGGTAGGTATTAAGGAAAGAAGAATACTTAAAGGAGAAAAACAGGGAACATCAGTCCTGGGAGCCAACGCGGTGAAAGGACTGCTGGAAAAAACGGGAACCGACCCCGGCGACGTTGATCTTCTTATCTGTGCAACCGTTACACCTGATATGATATTCCCGGCAACGGCAAATATTATATCCGAGAAAGCCGGCATAAAGAATGCATTCAGTTTTGACCTCAATGCAGCCTGCTCCGGATTTCTCTTTGCCCTGGAAACAGCTGCCGAGTATGTTAAATCAGGACGCTATAAGAAAGTCATACTCGTGGGTGCCGATAAGATGTCGTCTATAACTGACTATAGCGACAGGACAACATGCCCTCTCTTTGGCGATGCAGCCGGGGCCGTACTGCTTGAACCTACAACAGAGGATATTGGTATAATAGACCATCTCTTCCATACCGATGGCTCAGGTCAGCCCTTTCTTCACATGAAAGCAGGGGGATCGGAGAAACCGGCCAGCCATGAAACCGTTGATGCAAAGGAACACTATGTGTACCAGGAAGGACAGACAGTCTTTAAGTTTGCAGTGTCGCATATGGCTGATGTCGCGGTGGAGGTGATGAAAAGGAATAATCTCAAATCCGAAGACATAGCATGGCTGGTTCCCCACCAGGCCAATCTCAGGATTATTGATGCAACAGGCAGGCGGATGGGACTGGATGTATCCCAGATAATGATCAATATAGAGAAGTTCGGCAATACCACAGCCGCTACCATACCTTTGTGCCTCTGGGAATACGAAGAAAAAATGAACAAGGGAGATAATATCATACTGGCTGCCTTCGGAGGCGGATTCACATGGGGATCTGTTTACCTTAAATGGGCCTACGACAGTAAAAAATAGTTAAATACTGAAATTCCACACAATAGTTCGTAAATTTGAGAGTTATCTCTAAAAAATAATTATCCAAGTCATGGCAAAGCTTAACGAAACCGAAAATTCCAATATTAACCTTATCAGCAACGGCACCGAAATAACGGGTGATGTTAAATCGGATGGCGATATCAGGATCGATGGCATGCTGATTGGTAACCTTACAACGAAAGGGAAGGTTGTAATTGGAAATACAGGCAAGGTGAAGGGTGAAGTGGTATGTAAGAACTCGGAAGTTCACGGCGAAGTGGACGGTAAGATTAATGTAAGCCAGTTATTGACCCTTAAAAACTCATCACAAATAAACGGTGATATCATAACCGAAAAATTATCGATAGAACCAGGGGCCAGGTTTACCGGCAACTGTAATATGACTGACGATAATGAGAAGGAAGGACAGGCAATCATCTCAAAAAAGCCAATCGCAAAAAACGAAGACACCCCAAAATGATGACGATGATGGCAACAACCTGAAAAACTACGCCCGCTATAGCGGCATGGTTTTCCAGATGATAGCCATTATAGGCATAATGACCTTTGTTGGAGTCAAACTGGATGAGCGCAGAGGTGGCGAAAAACCAATCTTTACGGCTATCCTGTCTCTCCTTGGCGTACTTGCCGCATTATATACATCCCTGAAAGATTTTATCGGGAAAAAATAGGCTGATGAAAAGTGCCCTGCAAACATTCACTTATCTTGTGCTGTATACACTGGCCCTGATAGCAATACTGGCCGCCTTCATACTCCTCTTCCACCTTCCCCTCAGCCTGAAGGATCTTTTTCTCACAGCTTTAGCCTTCTTCCTAATAACAGGAATTGCGACTGCAGTTTACCTCACCGGCAGCCGGAAAATTACAGAAAACCAGCCCTTATATACCATGGGTGCCGTCGGGATAAAGTTTTTTCTTTCGATGATACTGGCACTTATATACTTTGTTGCTCTTAAATATAGCTCCCTGTTTTATATCTTGTTATTCTTTTTATTATATTTAGCGTTCACAATATTTCTTCTCAGGGTAATAATTAAATCCTTGAAAATTAAATCTTTAAAATAGAGTATCACTTGAAATTAAAGAATTTTTTTCTGTTATATTGCCTTCTGTTCAGTTTTACTGCTTTTGCTGCGGCCCTGCCGGTTCCGGGAGGGGATAATCCGGGGCAGGAAGCTGCTACGCAGAAGGAGAGCCTTCTTGAAGAGAAAGAAATTATTGAAGAGGATTTTAATGCCAGGGACTTTGTTTTCGATCATATAGCCGATTCACACGAATGGCATCTTTTCACCAAACCCGACGGGCATCATGTAAGTATCTACCTCCCTGTTATTGTCTACAGCAAAACGAAGGGGCTCAATGTTTTTTCATCGCGCCATCTTGCTCACGGCCACCACTACAGGGGTTTTAAAATAATGGAAGAGGGAGAGCTTGAAGGGAAGATCGTGGAAATAGATGAAGAGGGAAATATGAACCTTGAATCCTTACCCTTTGACCTTTCAATAACAAAGAATGTGACGGCCATGCTGGTGGTGTCAGTACTGCTTCTATGGCTTTTTGTTTCACTCGCCGCTTCATACCGTAAAACGGGGATAAGTGAACCCAAAGGGATACAGGGTTTCCTCGAACCCATAGTTCTCTTTGTCAGGGATGATATTGCCATTCCGAATCTGGGCGAGCATAAGTACGAAAAGTATATGCCTTACCTGCTTACAGTCTTCTTCTTTATACTGTTGAATAACATGATGGGACTGATTCCTTTTTTCCCCGGCGGGGCAAACGTGACCGGAAACATAGCCGTAACCTTCACGCTTGCTGCCTTTACAATGATCATCATTAATGTTAACGGCAGTAAGGAATACTGGAAGCATATATTCAATACACCCGGTGTGCCCTGGTGGCTGAAGGTGCCAATACCACTTATGCCACTGGTGGAACTGATAGGTGTAATAGCCAAGCCCTTTGCACTGATGGTCCGTCTCTTTGCCAATATAACGGCAGGGCATATAATTGTGCTGAGCCTTGTAAGCCTGATATTTATTTTTAAATCTGTGCTTATTGCCCCTGTTTCAATAGTGATGGTCCTGTTTATGGACCTTATCGAGTTGCTGGTGGCATTTTTGCAGGCATATATATTTACACTTTTATCAGCTCTTTTTATAGGGCTGGCAATACAGGAAGAACATTAAAACCAAATATTGTCAAACTAAAATTAGAAATTATGACAGGTACTTTAGCAGCAGTAGGAGCAGCAATTGCAGTAATAGGGGCCGGATTGGGTATCGGACGTATCGGCGGACAGGCAATGGAAGCTATAGCACGCCAGCCGGAAGCAGCATCGAAGATACAGATGGCTATGATTATTTCTGCAGCACTTATAGAAGGGGTAGCCCTTTTTGCAGTGGTTGTGGCTCTTATTGCAGATTAAGATTAATGGCGGACTGTGACGCTTGGTCACAGGACCGCCTTTTTATCAGAAAAACAGTATAAGCATGATACTAGCAAGTAACCTTACAACACCTGAACTGGGTACCATTATATGGACAACCCTGATCTTCCTCCTGCTCCTGGCTCTGCTGAGAGCCTTTGCATGGAAACCAATCCTGCAGGCCCTTAAGGCCAGGGAAGAAAGTATTAAGGGATCGCTCGAATCAGCCGAGGACGCACGCAGGGAGATGGAGCGGCTGAAAGCTGATAATGAGGCAATAATGCAGGAAGCAAGGAGTGAAAGGGACGAACTTCTCCACGAGGCACGCGATGCCAGGGATAAGATGATTGCCGAAGCAAAGAAACAGGCAAAAACGGAAGCGGATAAAATTATCGAGAAAGCACGTACAGGCATAGAAAGGGAAAAAGTGATGGCCATTACCGATATACGAAACCAGATTGCCAGCCTGTCGGTTGATATTGCTGAGAAAATTCTTGGCGAGCAACTGAAGGGAAGCAGGGAGCAGAATAAACTTATTGAAAAATTGCTCGATGATATGGACCTGAAAGAAAATTAGAGCTTTAGCTGATGAACGAAAGTAAAATAGCGGTAAGATATGCAAAAGCACTTTTCCTTTCGGCAAAGGAACAGGGACTGTTAAACGAAGTGAGGGAGGATATGCTTCTTGTCCTTGAGTTCTCAGGAATTGAGGATTTCAGGGAGCTTATCGAAAGCCCCATAATCCCCAACTCAAAGAAAAGGCAGGTTATGACAGCTATCTTCCGGGATAAAATGGGTGATTTGAGCTATAGCATGGTGACCCTCACAGTTAATAACAACAGGGAAGCATTCCTTCCGGGTATTGCAAGATGCTATATTGATCTGGCCGACAGGCACGCAGGGATAACAAAGGTGACCCTCAGAACACCTGTAGCCATAAACAAGGATAACAGGGAAACAGTGATAGCTATTATAGAAAAGGACCTTAACACCAAAGCCGACCTGAAAGAGCTTGTTGATGAGGATCTGGCCGGAGGATATATACTTAAGGTCGAAGACCTTTATGTTGATGCAAGCCTGAAATCACAACTGAGAAAAATACGTAAACAACTGATTAAGGAATAGAAAACAGCGTTTTTCAAAAGCGCAAAAATATTATATGATAAGTTATGGCGAATATTAAACCAGCAGAGATATCAAAGATACTTAAGCAACAGCTCGAAGGCATACAGACGGGGGCCGATCTTGACGAGGTGGGTACCGTACTGGAAGTTGGTGATGGCATTGCCAGGCTGTACGGGCTTTCCAATGTCCAGGCCAATGAGCTTATTGAGTTTGAGAACGGGGTGAAGGCAATCGTTCTGAACCTTGAGGAAGATAATGTGGGTGCCGTTCTCCTGGGTTCGTCTGAAGGTATTACCGAGGGTGACATAGCCAAAAGAACCAGGCGTATTGCTTCAATCATGACAGGTGAAGGTCTCCTGGGAAGGGTTATAACACCCACGGGTCAGCCAATAGATGGTAAAGGTCCCATCGAAGGAAAATTGTATGAGATGCCCTTCGAGAGGAAAGCACCCGGTGTGATCTTCCGCCAGCCTGTTAAACAGCCGCTGCAAACAGGACTCAAAGCTGTTGATGCAATGATACCTATCGGTCGCGGGCAGAGGGAGCTTATCATAGGTGACAGGCAAACCGGAAAGACAGCCATTGCCATAGATACAATAATCAATCAGAAAAGTAACTATGACAGGGGTGAGCCCGTTTACTGTATCTACGTGTCTATTGGCCAGAAAGGCTCAACAGTTGCTAATATAGCCTCAGTGCTCGAGGAGCACGGGGCAATGGATTATACCGTCATTATCACTGCTACCGCTGCCGACCCGGCAGCATCCCAGTTCTACGCACCCTTTGCAGGGGCTGCCATAGGTGAATTTTTCAGGGATACGGGCAGGGACGCACTTATTATCTATGATGACCTGTCAAAACAGGCTGTGTCGTACCGCGAGGTGTCACTTCTGCTGCGCCGGCCACCGGGACGCGAAGCCTACCCCGGTGATGTATTTTACCTGCACTCAAGATTGCTTGAAAGGGCGGCCAAGATTATTGAATCGGATGAGGTGGCACTCAAGATGAACGATATCCCTGAATCACTGGAGGGAATGGTCAAAGGTGGAGGATCACTTACTGCTCTGCCGATTATCGAAACACAGGCAGGTGACGTGTCAGCTTATATCCCTACCAATGTGATCTCCATAACCGACGGGCAGATATTCCTGGAAGGAGACCTGTTTAATGCAGGGGTAAGGCCGGCCATTAACGTGGGAATATCAGTATCGCGTGTCGGAGGTAACGCCCAGATAAAATCAATGAAAAAAATAGCCGGCACACTGAAAGTCGACCAGGCACAGTTCAGGGAAATGGAGGCCTTTGCCAAATTCGGGTCCGATCTGGACGCATCAACACAGGCAATGATCGATAAGGGGATGAAGAACGTGGAAATCCTCAAGCAGAAACAATATGCCCCCATGAAAGTGGGAAACCAGGTTGCCATTATCTATTGTGGAACAAAAGGACTGTTGAAAAATGTCCCGGTCGAAAGCGTTAAACAATTTGAAAAGGAATACCTTGAATTCCTTGAACTGCAACACCAGGATATACTCGATAAACTTGGTGACGGAATTATCAGTGACGAAATAACGGCCGTACTTGAAAAAGTGGCCGCTGAAATCAGTAAAAAATTTAAGGAAAAAGAACCTCAAGCCGGTAAGAAATAATTTATGGCCAGCCTTAAGGAAATAAGAAGAAGGATAAGTTCTGTTAAGTCGACCAGGCAGATCACCTCAGCCATGAAGATGGTTGCGGCAGCACGCCTGCGCAAGGCACAGGACAAGATAGTGAAGCTCAGGCCCTATGCAAACAAACTGCATGAACTGCTCATCGGCATCAGCCAGGCAATAGAGGAACCGGGTGATGAGAATATCTACAGCCGCACTGCAGATAAGGAAAAAGTACTGCTGATTGTGGTTACTTCAAACAGGGGCCTCTGCGGATCATTCAATGCCAACGTGATAAAGGAAACCATGAGCCTTGTGGAAGGAAAGTACAGCGGGCAGTATAAAGACCACGACCTTTGGATCATGACCATAGGTAAAAAGGCATACGATTTCTTTCGTAAAAGGGAATTCCAGATATACCAGGATAATAGCGAACTCTTTGATGATCTTACTTTCCAGAACTGCTCTGACCTGGCCGGACAGGTCATGGATGATTTCCTGGAAGGTAAATTCGACAGGGTCGAGTTCGTTTATAACAGTTTCAGGAATGCTGCTGTGCAGGACCTCAGCTATGAGACCTTCCTCCCGCTTGAAACAGAAGAAGAAACAGGCGAAGCTCCTCCAGGTGATTATATCTTTGAGCCGGGCAGGGAGGAAATAATAAAGGAACTGATCCCGAAAACACTCAGGATACAGTTTTACCGAACGATTCTGGATTCCTATGTTGCCGAACACGGAGCAAGGATGACAGCAATGCATATGGCCACCGATAATGCAACCGGACTGATAAGGGATCTTAATCTTGAATATAATAAGGCACGCCAGGCAAGTATCACCAACCAGATACTCGAAGTGGTTAACGGAGCTGAAGCCCTCAGGGGCAGATAAGTGCCGGTCACCTGACCCCTAAGAATTATGTATACATACGAAGAACTGAGAGAGATAGTGAACAAGGCTGTGCATAATATGTCCTACGATTATGAATCAGACAGCCTGTTTGAACCCGTTAAGTACCTTATGTCAATGGGGGGAAAACGTGTAAGGCCCGTGATGGTGCTTATGGCATGTAACCTTTTTGACAATAAAATAGAAAAGGCCATTTTGCCTGCACTGGGGATGGAAATCCTGCATAATTTTACACTGGTGCATGACGATATTATGGATAGGTCTGAGATGCGCAGGGGATCACCAACAGTGCACAGGAAGTGGAATGTGAACCAGGCAATACTGTCGGGTGACGTGATGGCTTTTATTGCCAATGAATGCATTATGGCGGCTCCGCGGGATGTGCTGGCTCAGGTTATGAAAATCTATAACACAGCGGCAATAGAAGTGTGCATAGGCCAGCAGATGGATATGGACTTTGAGAGAAATACCTTCGTCTCACACAGCGATTACCTGAGAATGATAGAACTGAAGACAGCTGTTATGATAGCTGCATCACTCAAAACAGGAGCCCTGATAGGAATGGCGGATGCTGACCAGGCAGAAAAGATGTATGACTTTGGCAGGAACCTGGGACTGGCCTTCCAGATACAGGACGACCTGCTGGATACCTATGGCGATCCTGAAGTATTCGGAAAAAAAACAGGTACCGACATAGTGGCAAACAAGAAAACCATACTGCTGATCAAAGCCCTCGAGCTGGCATCCGGACAACAGCTGAAAATACTTAATGAACAGCTGAAACTGGAAGTATTCGACCCTGAAGAAAAAATTGCAAAAGTAAAGTCAATATTTGATGACCTTAATATCAGGAAGGCCGTTGAAGACCTGGCAGCTCAATATACAGAGCTTGCCTATGCCTCACTTGATGACGTAAAGGTGGAAAAAGGGCGAAAAGAAGAATTGATGCAACTGGCCGCCGGCCTCCTGAAACGTTCAAGTTGAACTAGAGCGTACTTTCCTCGTGCTTCTTCATCCAGTCAACATTCAGGAGGATACCCGCGGTGAGCACACCCTGTATCTGCTTACCGATTATGGCCTTTAATTCCACGAAAAGATCAAATTCATCCTTTATCTTTATGTATGAGCCGGCACCCAGGTTAAGGCCAAGAGCGGTGTTGCTGCCGGTGAATTTTTCGGTAAATTCTTCAAAATCATATACAGTCTTCATCCTCACAAAGAGCATGTTGAGTCCGCCCAGTCCGTAAAGCTCAAAGCGGTCAAGAGCATTAAAAACATAATGTGCATCCAGGTCTATGGAATAGGCAGAGATCACCCTCTTTTCAAATTCTGTTTTGGTAATATTGGGGATAAATACATTTATCGATGGCTTGAGATGCAGGGGAAGGGATATCTCATAGATACCCGTAAGTGAAACAATGGGGTTTCCCGTTTTATGATCCTTTGGTTTATCAGGATGACTCTCAAGATTATAATAGTATCCTGTATTAAACGATAATGCTCCCCCGACTTTTGTCAGCTGTCCGTACATAAGTGCTGAGCCCGAAAGGATAATGATAAGACACAGTAAAGTTTTCTTCATCTTCTGGTTGGTTTTTAATTTTAAGAAATCAAATTTAAAGTAAAAATTTAAAATTGCAAGCCGCCTTATACAGGGAGATTAAAAATGTGCCATAATAATGAGACTCCCGGCTTCCTGTATTTGATAAATTTGTTAAATTTGTAATTCACTTCAAAACACTTATCACATGTCTAAAAACACAGGCGTAATAAGCCAGGTCATAGGTCCTGTTGTGGACGTGACTTTTGACAGGGAAGGATCGGAATTACCTAATATTTATGATGCTCTCGAAATAAAGCGGGATGACGGTTCGGTGCTTGTCATCGAGTGCCAGCAGGACATAGGCGAGAACACCGTTCGTGCCATTGCCATGGATTCAACCGATGGCCTCAGGCGGGGTATGGAAGTAGTGGCAACAGGCAAGCCTATAATCATGCCCATCGGTGAGCAGATAAAGGGACGCCTGATGAATGTTACGGGCGAAGCCATTGACGGTATGTCCGAGCTGACAAAGGAAAAGGGTTATCCCATACACCGCAAGCCTCCTTTGTTTGAAAACCTGTCGACCGAAAAGGAAGTTCTCTATACCGGCATTAAGGTGATCGACCTGATCGAACCCTATTCAAAAGGGGGTAAGATAGGACTCTTCGGCGGTGCCGGCGTTGGCAAGACAGTGGTAATACTCGAGCTTATTAATAATATCGCAAAATCATACGAGGGACTGTCCGTCTTTGCAGGTGTGGGGGAAAGAACCCGTGAAGGGAATGACCTCCTCAGGGAGATGCTTGAAGCACGGGTTATTGACTATGGCGATGAATTCCTCAAGAACATGGAAGAAGGGGGCTGGGATCTCTCAAAAGTTGATTATGATGCCCTGAAAAATTCCAAGCTGGCTCTTGTGTTCGGGCAGATGAATGAACCCCCGGGAGCACGTGCAAGGGTGGCCCTCTCAGGCCTTTCCGTGGCCGAGCATTTCCGCGATGGCGACGGTAAAGGTGAAGGCAGGGATATACTCTTCTTTATGGATAATGTATTCCGTTTTACACAGGCAGGCTCCGAAGTGAGTGCCCTCCTCGGCCGAATGCCCTCGGCAGTCGGCTACCAGCCCACACTGGCCACGGAGATGGGAATTATGCAGGAACGTATCACTTCCACCAGCCATGGATCAATAACATCGGTGCAGGCCGTCTACGTGCCTGCCGACGACCTTACTGACCCGGCTCCTGCCACCACCTTCAGCCACCTGGATGCTACCACGGTGCTCAGCCGGAAAATAGCGGAGCTGGGTATTTACCCGGCAGTGGACCCGCTGGATTCATCGTCCAGGATACTGCAGGCCGATATCGTTGGTGATGAGCATTATAACTGCGCCCAGAGGGTGATTGAGATATTGCAGAGGTATAATGAACTGCAGGATATAATTGCCATACTGGGTATGGATGAACTGTCAGAGGAAGACCAGAGAATAGTACGCAGGGCACGGAGGGTGCAGCGCTTCCTTTCACAACCCTTCCACGTGGCAGAACAGTTTACGGGGATACCCGGCAAACTCGTTTCAATAGAAGATACAATCAAGGGCTTTAATATGATTATCGACGGGGAAGTGGATAAATACCCCGAAGCTTCTTTCATGCTTGTGGGTACCATAGATGAAGCTATTGAAAAAGGAGAAAAAATCCTCGCTGAAGCTTTAAAAGAATAGGCATGCGAATAGAAATTATTACACCGGAAGAGAAAGTATATGAAGGAGATATACGTTCGATGAAAGTGCCGGGTAAGAAAGGCGCCTTCCAGGTGCTCAAAGATCATGCTTCCATAGTGTCGACTCTTGTCCGTGGAAAGATCACCCTGACCGATATGAATGGTATTGATACTGACTTTGAAATTGAAGGAGGAGTGGTGGAGGTGCATAAGAACAGGATCATCCTCCTGGCTGAAAGTGTAAGCTGACATGACAAACGATGAATTCAGGAAGCGGGCGCATGAACTGGTCGACTGGATAGGTGATTATCTCGATAGGATAGAAGACTACCCCGTTAAGTCACAGGTCAGACCCGGTGAGATATATTCTGCCCTGCCCGCCATGCCACC
>JAZBOI010000216.1:0-8213 GCA_036351095.1 Bacteroidales bacterium
CTTCCATATTCATCTCCAGCTGTCTCATCAGGTCTTCCTTATTCTGCAAATTTTGTTGTGCTTCCTGTAGTTCCCTGAGCAGGCGCCTGGTCTCGGCAACATTCCCTCTTATCAAATCTTCCTGTGCATTCTGTAAATCGACATAGCGCTTATTGAGATCACTGTATTCCGATCTGGCCTCTTCAAGCTCCTGCTGAAGGTTTGTTTTTTCCTCCTGCAGACCATCCAGTTCTTCCTCAACTGATCCCATCCTGGCAGCCATCTCCCTGTTTCGCATTGAAAGGTCAAGATTCTCGGTTTTCAGGGCATCCCTCTCGTTCATATAATCTACACTCCTGTCATGTAATGTACGGTAGCGTCCACCCGGGACACATGACATCAGAGCAAAAAAAGCTGACAGTATAAGTAGCAGGTATAACTTCATTTTAATCATAACGGGCTATTTTTAAACAATCTGTATGTATATTTCGTTTACTTGCAAAAATAACAATTTCCATGTTCCCACATACAAAGCAAATAGTAATAATATTTTTATCTTTGCATGACCGTACTTAATATTAGCATTAAAGCATGTACGACCTTCTAAACACGATATCTTCACCTGGTGACCTGAAAAAACTCAAGCCTGAAGAACTGATTGACTTAAGTAATGAGCTGCGGCAATTCATCATTGACGTGATAAGCTCCAACCCGGGTCATTTTGGTGCCAGCCTTGGTGTGGTGGAACTAACAGTTGCCCTCCACTATGTTTATAACGCACCTCATGACAAGATAGTGTGGGATGTGGGCCACCAGGCCTACGGGCATAAAATTCTGACAGGCAGGCGTGACACTTTCCATACAAACCGTAAATACAAGGGCATCAGCGGCTTTCCCAAGCGCGAGGAGAGTGAATATGATGCTTTCGGCGTTGGACATTCTTCAACATCCATTTCAGCAGCACTCGGCATGGCAAAGGCGTCAAAACATAAAGGTGAAAAAAGACACGTTGTGGCTGTTATCGGGGATGGGGCAATGACCGCAGGGATGGCTTTCGAAGGACTTAATAATGCCGGTATAGAAAAGTCGGATATACTTGTCATCCTTAATGACAATAATATAGCCATTGATCCCAATGTGGGGGCACTTAAGGAATACCTTCTTGATATTACCACCAGTAAAACATATAATAAATTCAAGGACGAGGTATGGAACGTGCTTGGCATGATAAGCAAGCTGGGGCCCAATGCACAGGCCCTGGCCAGTAAGCTGGAAACAGGTATAAAGAGTACCATACTGAGGCATTCCAACCTCTTTGAGGCGATGAATTTCAGGTACTTCGGTCCGATTGACGGACATGACACCCTCCATCTGACCAGGGTACTTGAAGACATGAAAAGGATACAGGGACCCAAGCTGCTGCACTGCATCACCAAGAAGGGCAAAGGTTTCCCGCAGGCTGAGCTTAACCAGACAAAATTTCATTCCCCCTCAGCTCCTTTCGATAAAATAACCGGTGAGCCGGCCGGGATAGATACGGGTGAAAAAAAACCACCCCGCTTCCAGGACGTATTCGGACATACCGTCCTCGAGCTGGCCAGGCAGAACGACAGGATAGTGGGTGTAACACCGGCAATGACAACAGGCTGCTCGCTTGGCTTCATGCTGAAGGAGATGCCTGACAGGGCCTATGATGTGGGTATAGCAGAGCAACATGCCGTTACATTCTCAGCCGGTATGGCTGCAGAAGGAATGATACCCTTCTGTAATATATATTCCACCTTTATGCAGAGAGCCTATGACCAGGTTATACACGATGTGGCCCTGCAGAAGCTCCATGTTGTTTTTTGCCTCGACAGGGGCGGGCTGGTAGGAGCCGACGGAGCAACCCACCATGGCTTCTTTGACCTGTCATTTATGCGTGTTCTTCCAAATATGGTTGTATCAGCTCCCATGGACGAGCTGGAGCTACGCAACTTTATGTATACCGCCCAGCTGGAGAAAAACGCCGGCCCGTTCAGCATACGCTATCCAAGGGGCAGAGGCATGCATGTTGACTGGGAAAAACCATTTGAGGAAATACCGGTTGGCAAAGCGCGACTACTTTCAGAAGGGGAGAAAGTGGCTATTCTCACAATAGGATACCAGGGAAACAGTGCGGCAATTGCAGTGAAAAAGCTGGAAGAGGAAAAAATAAGGGTCACCCATTATGACATGCGTTTCGTTCAACCCCTTGACGAGGAAGCACTGCATAATGTTTTCAGTAAACACAAAAGCATCATTACCGTTGAAGATGGTATGCTTAAGGGGGGCTTCGGCTCGGCAGTGATCGAATTCATGGCCGATAATAACTATAATGCCAGGGTTGAAAGGCTGGGCATCCCCGATTATTTCATTGAGCAGGGAACACAGGAAGAACTGATTAAGGAATGTGGATTTGATACAGCTTCCATCTATGAAAAACTGAAAGAGGCATACAGGAAGGCTTAGGTAAGGCTGATACCCCCTGGCCACAGCTCCTTTGAAGATATTTAAAAAAAAGCGCAGTCTCCTGCGCTTTTCTATTTTAACCTGCTCTCTTCTTATTTAAGATGCTTCATGAGATAATCAGTGTACTGTTGCATCAAAAGAAAATATGTCACCATATTGGTTGAAATGCCGTGTGCCCCCGGGGGATATATCTTCAGATCAATATCCTTGCCCGCCATATTAAAGGCATTGACCAGCTGGAAAGTATTCTGGGGATGAACATTATCATCCAGCAGCGAATGGGCCAGCAGGAGATGACCGTCCAGGTTTTCTGCATGTGTCGTCACTGCCGACTGCCTGTAGCCCTCTGCATTATCGTCTATCAGTCCCATATATCTCTCGGTCAGTATGCAGTCGTAAAGAAGGTGGTCGGTTACTGGTGCGGCCACAAGGGCAACCTTGAATACACCCGGGTGGGTAAGCATCGTATAGCCAGAGGTATAGCCCCCGTAACTGTGTCCTCTGATAGCCATATTATCCCCGTCGACCCATGGCATTGATGCCAGGTACTTTGCCGTTTCAGCAAAATCGTGCGACTCCCATTTGCCCAGCTGCCTGTGTACTATCTTCTCGAAATCATATCCATAACCCCCGTTACCCCGGTTATTGACTGAAGCAATAACAAAGCCTTCCTGCGCCAGCCACTGGTGCCAGCCGCTGGTCCCAAAAGTATTGAAGACACCCTGCGAACCCGGTCCGCCGTAGATATCGAGCAGAAGCGGGTATTTCTTATTCTCATCAAAATCAACGGGCTTAACCAGGTATCCGTCGAGCTTCTGACCGTCAGATGTGGTGAAACTGAACATCTCCTTAGGGGCATAGACATGTGAATCAATATAAGCCATCACCCCGCTCTTATCAGAGAATTTTTCGATCACCTTGCCTTTAGTATTCACGAGTACCGTCATGGATGGATTATTTACGTCAGACCATGTATCAAAATAGTACTGTCCCCTGTCAGAAACATTAACCCTGTGATGCCCGGGTGCTGTGGTCAATCTCTTCTTCCCTTCACCGTCAAAGCCAATGCAGAAAAGGTTCTGCTCGGTGGGAGCTACTTCCGTTGATACATAATACAGTAGTTCTTTTCCTGTGTCAATAGCCTCTATGCCTTTTACTTCCCATTCACCCGAAGTAAGCTGGTTTATAACATTGCCGTCGTAGTCATAACGGTAGATATGCGCCCAGCCGTCACGCTCGGAGATCCAGAAAAATTCCTCCATGTCGTCCGGGAAATATACAAGGTGGAGCTTGCCAGCGAAGAAATCAAATATATCGATCCAGCCATCCGCCTTCTCCTCCATCACCAGTTTCCGGCTTCCGCTTGCTACATCATAGAACCATATCTTCATATGATCCTGTATGCGGTTCATCCACATCACCGCAAGGGTATTGGGTTTTGATGTCCAGTAAATACGTGGAATATAACCGCCTTCCAGGTCAATATCGAGCCATTCCTTTGATGATGCATCAGTATCTATCACTCCTATCTTCACCTGCGGCGGATTATCCCCCACTTTGGGGTATGGTACTTCCATATACTCGGGATGTTGACCGGAAAAATCAGTCAGCTTATATACCGGCACTTCCGTCTCGTCTGACTGCCAGTATGCAATATACCTGCTGTCGTTCGACCACGACCATCCCTGCACCAGTCCGAACTCCTCCTCCTGGGCCCATCCGAACCTGCCATTGTAAACCTGTTTACGTGCATCATCGGTGAATTGTGTATGCTCTTCTGTCAGGAGGTCATACTCGTATAGATTGCCATCCTTCCCGTACCCTACCTTTGTGCCGTCAGGTGATATTTCAGCAGAGAAAGCCTGTTCAACTATCAGATCGAGTGTTTTATCGCCGAGCGAATACAGGTAATAATCCGAATTACCGGAGTAACGCCATATAGGGTTGAAGTTGCACTGGAAAAGGATGAAATTGAAATCCTTTGTCCATGCAAAAGAGACATAACGAAAGGGACGGTCAGTGCCAGGAAAGGTAAGGCCATCGTTTGAAAACACCATCTCTTCCTTACCGTTCTTAACATTTTTGATCCATATCTCCTGGACGAAACGATCATTCTTCGTAAATGAGTATTTCTCCCCGTCTTCAATCCATGTAACATTGGAAGGGGCACGGCCCGTACTGAAATTGCCTGCTGCTGTCAGTGCCTCGCGCAGGCTGCTGTACCGTTCTTTCTGCGCCTGTGACTGCACCGGCACCAGTAGCATTGCAGCAAAAAGAAGGACTAAAATTTTTCTGAAATTTTTCATGATTATGCTTATTAAAAATATTACATTCTTCAAGGTCTATAAAGCTATGAAAAAAGTTTGGAAAGATTAAGCCGGTAGATAATGCGTGAGCGTAGTTCAATGCAAATCACAGGTGGCATGAGGAAATAATAAGCAAATGAAAACCTCAATTTGAAAAGGTTTTGTAATTTTCATGTCAAATTTCACTTTTTCCAACCTTTAACACTGATTAAACATAAAAGCATTATGAAGCCTGAATTACTAAGCATTCTTATCATTATCAGTCTCCTGTCATGTGGTAGGGTGAGCGATCCGGACAATACAGGGAAAAATAAAAATTACAGTGAAGAGTCAGCAGCAGCTTTCACGCTGGCAGGAAAAAAAGCCACTGTGTATATTACGGCCGAAAACAGCGATCTGCGTCTCACCGAAACAGGAAGCATGACTTTCGAAGCTGCTTCCCAGCCACTGGAAACGGAAATTTCAGTATTTGTCAACCCGGAAAAGAGCTTTCAGACCTTCCTGGGTATTGGCGGTGCCATAACAGATGCCGCGGCGGAAGTATTTGCATGTTTGGCCCCGGAAAAGCAGGAAGAGCTGGTGAATGCCTACTATGATTCAATTAATGGCATAGGCTATACCCTTTGCCGCACCCCCATACACAGCTGTGATTTCAGCAGTGAAAGCTTTACCTATATTGAAGAAGGAGACAGTGAACTGGAGACTTTTAATATTGATCATGACAGGCTGTACAAAATACCGCTTATTAAAAAAGCCATCGAAGCGGCCGGGGGAAGCCTGACTCTCTTTGCCAGCCCGTGGAGTCCTCCCGCTTTCATGAAGGATAATAACAACATGCTCAGGGGTGGCAGCCTGCTGCCGGAATATTATGATTCATGGGCACTCTACTACACAAAGTTCATTAAAGAATATGAGAAAGAGGGAATACCCGTATGGGGCATCACCGTTCAGAATGAACCGATGGCAACACAGACATGGGAGTCATGCATCTATACCGCTGAGGAGGAAAGGGATTTTTTGAAGAAGCACCTCGGCCCGACAATGGAGAAGGAGGGCCTTGGTGACAGGAAGATCATTGTGTGGGATCATAACAGGGACCTTATCAATCACAGGACAAACGTGATCCTTGGAGATCCTGATGCTGCAAAATATGTCTGGGGCGTGGGTTTTCACTGGTATGAGCCCTGGGCCGGTGGCGACCCCATGTATGTAAACCTGGACCATGTAAAAGAATCTTTCCCCTCCAGTCACCTCCTCTTCACAGAGGGATGTAACGGAGGTTTCACCACCGAGCGTTACCAATACTGGCCCAATGCCGAACATTACGGCCGGTCAATGATAAACGATTTCAACCAGGGAACGGTGGGTTGGACCGACTGGAATATACTGCTGGATCAATATGGCGGCCCCAACCATGTGGAAAATTTCTGCTTTGCTCCCATTCACGGCGACACTGAGACCGGAGAGCTGATATACACCCCGGCATATTATTACATAGGGCATTTCTCCAGATTTATCAGGCCTGGAGCTGAGCGAGTAAGCACGGCCAGCAGCAGGAGTCACCTGCTGAGCACCTCCTTCATGAATACTGACGACAGCCTGGTGAGCGTGGTAATGAACCAGGGGGATGAAGAGATTAGCTACAGCTTATATGTTGGTACTGAAGCCATCTCTCTGAGCATCCCTGCACATGCCATTCAGACTATACTAATACAATGAAGCCACCAGGAGCCGTGACCCTGTTCAACAAGTAAACAATTCGACAAAAAAGTACATGTATGTCCACTCCACATATCATCATAATACTAATAGCAGCGGTGACTTTGCTTTTACTGATGGTGCTGAAGTTAAAGTTATCGGCCTTCATCGCCCTCCTGATCACTTCCATTTTTGTAGGTATTCTCTCCGGAATGCCCCTGGAGAAGATCCTGTTGAGCATTAAGGAAGGAATGGGCAGTACGCTCGGTTTTGTTGCTGTGGTTGTTGGACTGGGAGCTATTTTCGGACAGATACTTGAGAGCTCCGGGGGTGCAGAGTCACTGGCGCACTACCTGGTTACGAAGTTCGGTACCAAAAGGGCATCCTGGGCCATGGGTCTGACAGGATTTATTGTGGCCATCCCTGTTTTCCTGGATGTGGGACTGGTTATCCTCGCTCCCATTCTCTATGCATTGTCCAGGGATACAAAAAAATCCCTTCTCTATTATGGTATACCATTGCTGGCCGGTCTTGCTGTTACCCATAGCTTTATACCTCCAACGCCCGGACCCATTGCGGTGGCTGATATCCTGGACGCGCAGCTTGGGTGGGTCATCTTCTTTGGCTTCCTGCTGGGAATCCCTACTGCTATCATTGCGGGACCCGTTTTTGGCAAATATATCTCGGGCAAGATCCACATCAAGCCACCGGAGGACATGATGTCACAAAATACTTCCGGTGTAATTTCCCCTGAGAATCTGCCCTCTTTCCGTTCCATTGCCCTTTTAATAGCCGTTCCCCTCTTCCTGATCCTCATGAATACCTTCACCGGGGTAATGGTTGATAAAGGTGTTTTCGCAAAAAACCTGGTGACAGATATCATGATCTTCCTGGGACATCCCTTCAGTGCCTTGATTATTGCAGCCCTGCTGGCTGTCTATTTCCTGGGCATACGGAGGGGGAAATCAAAACAGGAACTGCTTGATCTGAGCAACAAGGCACTCGGTCCGGCCGGGATCATAATCCTGGTAACAGGTGCAGGTGGTGTTCTTAAGCAAATCCTGGTGGACAGCGGGATTGGTGAAATGATGGCCCGTTCCATTTCAGACTCATCATTGCCTCCCATTCTCCTGGCCTGGATCCTGGCCGCTATTGTTAGAGTAACACAGGGATCAGCCACAGTGGCCATGATTACTGCCGCAGGGATAATGGCCCCGGTACTGAGCTTCATCAATCCGGGGGCTCCCGAACTGGCACTGATCGTATTATCAATTGCTTCAGGAGCCACCCTGCTATCGCACGTAAACGACAGTGGTTTCTGGCTGGTGAGTAAATATTTTGGTATGGACGAACGACAAACGCTCAGGTCATGGACCGTGATGGAGTCTATTATAGCTGTTTGCGGACTAATCTTTACGATGCTGGCAAGCCTCTTTGTTTAATGCCTGTGTGTGACCTCCTCCCTGAAAACACCCTAAAACAAAAAGCTCCTCATTAACTGATGTTTAGAGGAGCCTATGTGTACCCCCAACCGGGCAATTTTACGAACCTTTTTGGAGGGATTTGGAGTTGATTTGGAAAGTAGAGAACAATTTCAGCATTCAAGTCAGGCTAATCAATCTCCAACAGAATCCAGGAAAAGGAAGATTGCTATGATTTACTTTAACAATCCTGTCGGAACAATTTGGGATTTACAGATACAGATGACCTTTCGGTAGAATATTACTAAATTTTGAAATA
>JAZBOI010000217.1:0-9965 GCA_036351095.1 Bacteroidales bacterium
AAAAAACATTATACTGATATTCAACACCTTAACTGTTGAACAAAAATGTCAGATCTTAACTTTTTTTTTGTATATTTGCGACTTGAAATTTTTTAAAAAATAACTAATATAAAAATAAAACTTTATGTCTGAGGTTAAAAGAGTTTACACTTTTGGGGACAAGAAAGCCGAAGGTAACGCAAGTATGAAAAACCTGCTGGGTGGCAAGGGTGCCAACCTGGCTGAGATGAACCTGACCGGGGTGCCTGTGCCTCCGGGCTTCACCATTACAACTGATGTTTGCAGGGAGTATAATGAATTGGGCCGCGAGAAAGTTGTGGAATTGATAAGGAAAGAGGTTGAAGAGGCAATAGTTAACACTGAAAAGATCATGGGATCAGAATTTGGTTCCAGGGATAATCCCTGCCTCCTGTCTGTAAGGTCGGGTGCAAGGGCTTCGATGCCGGGTATGATGGACACGGTGCTGAACCTGGGCATGAATGATGATGCTGTTGTCGGTCTTGCAAAAAAGACGGGCAATGAAAGGTTTGCATGGGATTCCTACCGCAGGTTCGTGCAGATGTACGGGGATGTTGTGATGGGACTTAAACCGGAATCGAAGGAGGATGTTGATCCTTTTGAAGAAATAATAGAAGCCCTGAAGGAAGAACGGGATATTGAAGACGACATTGATCTGACAGTTGATGATCTCAAATTACTGGTAACAAAATTCAAAAAAGCTGTAAAGGATAAAACCGGCCTAGACTTTCCAACCGATCCATGGGAACAGTTGTGGGGCTCAATATGTGCTGTATTTGACAGCTGGATGAACCAGCGTGCAAAATATTACCGCCAGATAAACAACATACCCGAAGAATGGGGTACAGCCGTTAATGTTCAGGCCATGGTATTTGGCAATATGGGTAAAAAGTCCGGAACAGGTGTCGCCTTTACACGTGATGCAGCAACAGGAGAAAATATTTTTAATGGTGAATATCTTATAGATGCGCAGGGCGAAGATGTTGTGGCAGGTACCAGAACACCGCAGCAGATTACCCGTGAGGGATCGCTCCGGTGGGCAAAGCTGGCCGGTGTGAGTGAAGAAATGAGAGCTTCCAAATACCCTTCACTGGAAGAAGTAATGCCTGAAGTGTATAAAGAGTTGTTCACAATACAGAAGAATCTCGAGAATCATTACAAAGACATGCAGGATCTTGAGTTTACCATCCAGAATGGCAAACTGTGGCTGCTGCAAACGAGAAACGGTAAAAGAACAGGTGCGGCCATGGTTAAGATAGCCATGGACCTGCTGAAGGAAGGAAAGATTGACGAAAAAACAGCACTGCTCCGCCAGGAACCAAATAAGCTTGATGAGCTGCTGCACCCCGTATTCGACAAAAAAGCACTGGAAAGTGCAAACGTGGTGGGTAAAGGACTGCCCGCATCGCCGGGTGCCGCCACGGGCCAGATAGTGTTTTTTGCAGACGAGGCAGCCAAATACCCCGCTTCAATACTGGTACGTATCGAAACATCACCTGAAGACCTCGAGGGCATGAACATAGCCAGGGGAATACTCACTGCACGTGGTGGTATGACATCACATGCTGCCGTTGTTGCAAGGGGAATGGGCAAATGCTGTGTATCAGGCGCAGGAAAAATTATTATCAACTACAAAACAAGGACAATGAAAGCCGGTGATCTTACCTTCAAGGAAGGTGACTGGATTTCACTGAACGGTACTACAGGTGAAGTTTATGAATCGAAAATAGCAACGATAGAACCCCAGATGGGTGGTGACTTCGGTGAGATTATGGATCTCTCGGAGAAATATACCAGGATGGCTGTAAGGACCAATGCCGACACACCCAAGGATGCACAAACAGCAAGAAAGTTTGGTGCCAAAGGGATAGGTCTCACACGTACCGAACATATGTTCTTCGAAGGTGAAAGGATAAAGGCCATGAGGGAAATGATCCTGTCCGACAGGGAAGAAGAAAGGCGCAAGGCCCTTGAGAAGCTTCTGCCCTACCAGAGAGAAGACTTCGAAGGCATACTTGAAGCGATGCAGGGATACGGTGTTACAATCAGATTACTTGATCCACCGCTGCATGAGTTTGTTCCCCATGAGGAAGAAAACCAGGCAGAGATGGCAAAAGAAATGGGAATAAGCCCGGAAGAGGTCAAAGAGAAGGTGGATTCGCTCCATGAATTCAATCCTATGCTCGGTCACCGTGGATGCCGCCTTGGTATAACCTACCCTGAAATAACCGAGATGCAGGCAAGGGCTATCATAGAAGCCGCATGTAACCTCAAAAAGAAAGGTGTTGATGCCAGGCCTGAAATAATGGTGCCACTTATCGGTACTGTTGAGGAATATAAGCTTCAGGAAAAGATCATACGTGAGGTGGCCGAAGAAGTCTTCGAAGAAAAAGGTATCAGGGTTGAATACCTGGTTGGTACAATGATAGAAATACCACGTGCCACACTTACAGCTGACAGAATAGCTGAAGTTGCCGAGTTCTTTTCCTTCGGGACCAATGACCTGACACAGATGACATTCGGTTATTCAAGGGATGATGCAGGCAAATTCCTCCCAATCTATACCAAAAATGGTATCCTTAAGGATGATCCTTTCCAGGTGCTCGACCAGGAAGGTGTGGGACAACTGGTTAGAATGGGAACAGATAAAGGAAGAGCGGCAAATAAAAACCTTAAGGTGGGTATTTGCGGTGAACACGGGGGAGAACCCAGTTCAGTGGAGTTCTGCAATTCAGTTGGAATGGACTATGTTAGCTGCTCACCATTCAGGGTACCCATAGCCAGGCTGGCAGCTGCACAGGCTAATATACGGTAAAAAACGCTGATAATTCAGCCATATAAATCAACGGCACGGTTCGATTGAACCGTGCCGTTTTTTTTAACGGGCCGGTAAAATATTCGGTCATTCCCATGATATACCGGCCTCGCGGGAGTCTGTTCCTTATTCCTGCGAAAGGAAAAGCTCATAGTCCAGTGTGAAAATATCATCTATGGCACTGTCAGCTATGTTATCAAAGAATTTCTTTGATCCGTAACGTACATCGAAGAGGGTACGATCAATCTCGATATGCCCTGTAAAAACCAGTGAACCATCTGATGACTCCATGTTGCTCACAATTTCCATGGGCTTGCTTGTTCCCTTGATTGTGATAGTTCCTTTCAGTGTGACGCTGCCACCATTACTGACTTCCGATCCTGTAATATCAAATCTTGCCTCGGGGAATTTATCCACACCGAAGAAATCATCTGATTTAAGGTGATTAACCAGTCTTTCCCTCATTCCATCATTGGAAATATCAGAATTAGTAATAGTAGTCATGTCAATTACCACATAACCGCTGACCGGTTTATTTCCGCTCATTACAAGCTCGCCTGATTTCAATTTTATGCTTCCATCGTGTTCACCACCTACTTTTTCACCATGCCAGTAAATAACGGTCTTATCAGGATTTGCCTTATACGTCTGTGCATTTAAGGCTCCAAATGATGTAGCGATTATCATTGCTAAAATTATCGAATATGCCTTTTTCATTTCTTTTATTATTAGTTGTTTATTTATATAGACAATTAATTAAACAAATTGTTTACAAGGAGCTGAAGATTTCTGGACCGGGAGGCAGATATAACTTATTCATTTATCCCTTGTCTCATGATCTGAGATAATCCGGATAGCGTACAACATAAAAAAGGTATATAAAGCATCTCAAATATTTTATACCTTTGGCTAACAAATCAAAACTAGTGAATATGGTAACAGGCAAAGATCTCCTTGACTACAATATAAAGGATCCGGAGAAAATAATTTATAATCCCGACTACGAATATTTATTCGATGCGGAAACAAGCCAGGAGCTTGAGGGCTATGAAAAGGGTATTGTAACGAATACAGGGGCGGTGGCCGTTGATACGGGAATATATACCGGACGTTCGCCAAAGGACAAGTATATTGTTATGGACGACAAGACCAGGGATACTGTCTGGTGGAAGTCGGATAAGGCCCAGGTATCGGATAATAAACCCATTAGCATGGAGGTCTGGAATCACTGCAAAAAACTGGCTTCCGAGCAGCTCTCGGGGAAGAAATTATATGTTATTGACTGCTATGCGGGTGCCAATGAAAATACCCGCCTGAAGATCAGGTTTATAATGGAGGTGGCATGGCAGGCCCATTTTGCAAAAAACATGTTCATAAGACCTTCTGATGAAGAGCTGAAGAGCTTTAAGCCTGATTTTGTCTTCCTTGTAGCCTCAAAAACCAGTAACGGCAAATGGAAAGAGCAGGGACTGCACTCAGATACCTTTGTTTTTTTCAATCTTACCGAGAATATGGCTGTTCTTGGCGGTAGCTGGTACGGCGGAGAATTGAAAAAGGGCATTTTTTCAGTTATGAATTACTACCTGCCCCTGCAGAAGATAGCTGCCATGCATTGCTCGGCCAATGTAGGAAATGATAATGACGTTGCCATTTTCTTTGGTTTGTCCGGCACGGGTAAAACCACACTGTCAACCGACCCTGACAGGGCACTTATCGGTGATGATGAACACGGATGGGATGATGACGGTATCTTTAATTTTGAAGGTGGTTGTTATGCCAAATGCATCCACCTCAGCAAGGACAAGGAACCTGACATTTACAATGCCATCCGCAGGGACGCCCTGCTGGAGAATGTTGTGGTGAAAAATGACGGTTCAATTGATTTTGATGATGACAGTAAAACAGAGAATACAAGGGTTTCATATCCTATTTATCATATAAATAATATTGTCAAGCCCGTATCCAGGGCCGGTCATGCTTCAAAAGTCATTTTTCTGACCGCCGATGCCTTTGGTGTCTTGCCCCCTGTTTCAAAACTGAACAAGGGACAGACCGCTTACTATTTTATCAGCGGCTACACGGCCAAAGTTGCGGGTACCGAGAGAGGCATAAAAGAGCCTCAGCCCTCTTTCTCAGCCTGTTTTGGCGCAGCTTTCCTGCTGCTTGACCCAATCATCTATGCAAATGAGCTGGTACGTAAGATGGAAATGCACGGCGCAGACGCCTGGCTTGTCAATACGGGATGGATGGGCGGACCCTATGGTGTTGGTAACAGGATTGACCTGAAATCAACCAGGAGGATTATCAACTCTATACTGGACGGATCAATAAACAAGAGTCAATTCCATGAAATACCTGTCTTTAACCTTGCTGTGCCCGACAGGGTGGAAGGTGTTGACAGCCGCCTGCTTGAACCCTCTGGCAAATGGGAAAAGGCCGGTGACTGGCACAGATCTGCCACAGAGCTTGGCGGAAAATTTATCCAGAATTTCAGGAAGTTTGCCGTAAGCGACGATCTTATCGAACTGATTAAATATGGACCTCAACTATAAAATCTTCATAGCGCTCTGCCTGCTGGCCTATGCCCTGGGATCAGTGGCAACAGCTGTCTGGGCGGGTAAGATTTTTCACGGTATTGATATACGCGAGCACGGAAGCGGCAATGCCGGTGCCACAAACACCATAAGGGTTCTTGGATGGGCAACTGGTATACCTGTACTCCTGATCGATATAGCCAAAGGCTGGTTTGCAGCCAGCCTGCCTGCTATAATGGGACTGGCATCACCGGGCAGTTCTGAATTGATAAACATGCAAATAATATGCGGAATGATAGCAATAACAGGACATGTTTTCCCCGTTTTTGCAGGATTCAAAGGAGGTAAAGGTGTTGCAAGCACCTTCGGGGTGCTGCTGGCACTGCAGCCTGTCGTTACCCTCCTGTGCATGGCGGTATTCCTCCTGGTACTGTTTATCACAGGCTATGTATCAGTAAGCTCAATATCAGCAGGCATTGCCTTTCCCCTGATCTCACTGGTCTTTTTTGACAGCCCCTCGGTAATCTTTACCATTTTTGCCCTTCTTATTGCCATTGCCCTGATAATAACTCATAAGAAAAATATCAGGCGCCTGATGGCAGGGGAGGAAAAGCGCTTTATCCGGAAAAAACGAGGTTCCTCATAGTTGAGCCCACGCCGGGTGGCTGAATTAATTTCAGCAGGCCATACAAAACCGGCTGTAACTAGTATTTATTATAACTTATCACTTCGTCCGCCTCTTTGCGTCTCTTGGGTCTTTGTTTCCCGGCCGGATAACCAAGTGTAATAATAAGCTCTGCCCTCCTGGACGCCGGTATTGCAAGCAGTTCCTTTACCTTCTTCTCGTTGAACCAGCCAACTATACAGGTTCCAAGACCTTCAGCATATGCCTGGAGGCAAATATTTTCGACAGCTATACCTATATCAATCAGGGAGTAATCCTTATCTTTTATTGTTCCTCCAACCCGTGATATCACCTTGCCCTTTTCCCTTACAACAACAAGCAGCAGGGGAGCCTGGTCAATAAATTTATTAAAGCCCAGCTCTTTAGCCATGGCTGCCTTTGCCACTTCCCTGCGAATGCCCGGCTCATCGACCACTATAAATCTCCATGGCTGGGAATTACATGCAGACGGAGCCATGCGGCCGGCCTCAAGTATCCTCCCGAGCTTGTCGTCTTCGACCTTTTTATCATGGTATCCCCTTTCACTCTGTCGCGATATTATAAACTCAAGTATTTCCTTTCCTGAAATATCCATAATGATCTTATTTAAGTTTTCCCAGGGCTTCTTTCATCCTGCAGCATGCTTCTGTCAGTTCCCTGTCAGATGCAGCATAGGAGAGCCTTATGCAGTTGGGGGCACCGAATCCATCGCCACTCACAACAGCTACCTGTCCCTTCTCAAGGAGGTACATGGCCAGGTCATTTGCATTGTTTATCATCCTTTCCCCATCACTTTTACCAAAAAAAGCAGTCACATCGGGAAATATATAAAATGCACCCTGGGGTATCCTGATTTTCAATCCTTCTATATCCTTCAGAAGACCACATACCAGGTCTCTTCTTTTAAGAAAAACATCCCTCATGGCATGGCACGATTCAGGTCCTGAAGTAATTGCCGCAAGGGCTGCCCGCTGACCTATTGATGACACACCCGAGGTGAATTGTCCCTGCAGCTTGTTTACTGCCTTTGCCAGCCACAGCGGCGCTCCTATATAACCGATGCGCCAGCCTGTCATGGCATACCCTTTTGACACACCGTTAAGGGTTATAACCCTGTCGTATATAAAATCGAAGGATGCCATACTTTCATGTTTCCCTGAAAATATAATATGTTCATATATCTCATCCGAGATAACAAACAGCCCTTCGTGCTTTTCTACCACCCTGGCCAGTTCTTCCATCTCGCTGCGGGTGTATACCATCCCGGTTGGGTTTGAGGGCGAATTAAATATTACCAGCCGTGAACGCTCGCTCAAAGCCTCTTCGAGTTGATCTGCGCTAAGTTTGAAATCGTTTTCAATACCTGTTTCAATAACCACAGGTTTTCCTTCTGCAAGTATGATCTGGTCGTAATAACTTACCCAGTAGGGAGCTATAAGAATAACTTCATCACCCGGGTTTACAATGCTGAGGATAACGTTTATGAGGGAATGTTTTCCGCCTGCAGACACAACTATCTGTTCCGGGGAATAGTCAAGATTGTTTTCCCTCCTGAATTTCTCTGAAATAGCTTTGCGCAGGTCAGGATAACCCGGTACAGGAGGATAGTGGGTATAATTATCGTCCAGTGCTTTTTTTGCCGCTTCCTTTATATGATCGGGTGTGTTAAAATCCGGTTCCCCGATACTTAGATTTATGACATCAATTCCTTTCTCTTTCATGTCCCTGCTTTTCTGGGCCATTTCCAGTGTCTGTGATACGGAAAGAGATTTAATTCGATCTGATAGGTAGTTCATGAGTTATGGGTTTTTGGAAAAAGCCTAAAATTAATTCTTTTTTGATAATTTCCCATTCCGGGAATAATAATTCGAAGGGGCGGTCTCCGGCCAGGAAGATGAAAAAGAGTTGCCTGCTTTCCGCCTGTACTTTTACAGCTATTATATAAGTTTGCCCCGGTCCATCCTGACATGGTATAAGATTGCCCCGGCCCTTCCTGACATGGTCATCACCTGTATGCTCCCTGAATATTGAGGATCGATTACCACAATATCCATGAAAAATCTTACGTTTGTAAATAACAAATTTTATAAAACAAGGCCATGGAAATAGTAAAAGATATACTCCTGGTGACAATACCGGCTCTCCTGGTATTACTTACTGCTTATTTTTTGATCAGGAAAACGGTTGAGAATGATCGTGAAAAGAGACGACATGAGATCATACTCCAGAATTCCAGGACAATAACGCCTGTGAGGTTACAGGCTTACGAAAGGCTGACCCTTTTTCTTGAAAGGATATCAATGGAATCCCTTATAATGCGAACGCACAAGCAGGAGATGAATGCAAAGAAGCTCCAGTCTGCCCTTCTGGCCACTATCAGATCTGAATACGATCACAATCTGGCACAACAGATATACGTTTCGCCCCAGGCATGGGAGGTAATTAAGAGTGCCCGTTCGAACACTATCAAGATAATCAATACGGTGACTGAAAAAATTCCACCAACAGCCAGCAGTTCAGATCTTTCAAGGAACCTTCTGGAGACCGTGATGGAGATGGATCAGGAACCGGCAAGAGTGGCACTGGATTTTCTCAAAAAAGAAATCTCCAGTATGCTATAAAATCCCCTGGCGTGCGCGTCCGGGTTTTCACGAAACTTACCGGCCCTGGAAGAGCTTTTTCTCTCTACAAGAGTTCAATACTCCTTTTAACAAAAGTACTGAGTTTCTCTCCTTTGAGCATATTGTTGGCAAGCAGGGCAAGGTCAATAAGTTGCTGTACCACAGGTTTCTTGTCAGCATACTTGCCTACAATTTCCTTTTTCTTCTCTTCTGCTTTGTTTTTCTTCTTCTGCAGTGCTTCCAGTTTATCTTTTTCAGCCTGTGTTATTTCTTCTTCCTTTTTCCCTTCCTGTGTCTTTTCGGTCTCACCTATTTCTTTCTCAAGGGAAGATATTGCTTCTGATTCCTTCCTGATGGCTTCACCTATTTTCTTTTCCACATCAGATGCCAGATCTTCAATGATAGGGTGATTGGTATTGATCACCAGGTTAAATGAATCGGGTAAATCGCCATAAAAATTCATCCCTCCTCCCAGTTTCGACATATCTTTCATTCTCCTCATAAATTCAGACTGGGTAATGATGACAGGTGAATCAGTTTCATTCATGGCCTCCGTAACCGGTATGAAACTGTCACTTCCCCTGATCTGGCTGGAAAAAACCATCTTCAGTATCTCCTGTTGATCCTGGCCGAGTTTTGATTCGATCTTTTCATCTTTTTCAATCAGTTTTTCAATAACATCCGAATCGACCCTTACAAAGCGGCTGTCCTTGAATTTAGTTTCAAGATGATTGATCAGGTGGGGCTCCAGTTCACCATCCATTAGCAAAACATCATATCCCTTTGCCTTTGCCTTATCTATATAACTGTATTGAGCGTCCCTGTCAGTTGCATAGAGGTAAATAAGGTTCTTATTCTTATCTGTCTGGTTCTCCTTTATTAACTTCTCATATTCCTCGAATGTAAAGTACCTGCCGTCAGTGTTTTTAAAGAGGGCGAACTTTGTGGCCCTGTCATAGAATTTTTCCTCACTTATCATCCCGTATTCGATGAACAGTTTCAGGTCATCCCACTTTTTCTCAAAATCCTCACGGTTTTCCTTGAATATCTCATGCAGCCGCTCTGCCACTTTTTTATTTATATGGCTTGATATCTTCTTTACGTTTGAATCGCTCTGCAGATAACTCCTTGACACGTTCAGGGGTATATCCGGTGAGTCTATTACACCATGCAGCAGGGTAAGAAATTCAGGGACGATACCTTCCACCGAGTCAGTCACAAACACCTGGTTGCAATAAAGCTGTATTTTATTTTTCTGAATTTCAATATTATTTTTTATTCGCGGGAAATACAGGATTCCTGTCAGGTTAAAG
>JAZBOI010000218.1:0-2405 GCA_036351095.1 Bacteroidales bacterium
AAAAGCAGCCACCCCTTCGAAAGGGGAACGTGTCAGAGCATTCTTTGA
Organism: Bacteroidales bacterium; assembly: GCA_036351095.1. Lineage (GTDB taxonomy): Bacteria > Bacteroidota > Bacteroidia > Bacteroidales > VadinHA17 > UBA9300. The sequence goes on from JAZBOI010000218.1 coordinate 49, forward strand.
CATCATGACCCTGAGTTTTTTCAGTGTTTTCGTTGAATGGGATACAAGTACTGTATCATCTATATCAGAAACAACTATATAGTCAGGTTCTGAATTAACAATAAAAGCCTTACAGGCGGCCCTGGCCGGCTCTCCCCCGGTATCCAGGCGGTCTATCAGCTTAAAGCTCACACTATCCGATATTTCCCCTCCCGGTGATACTCTTCTGGGGAGTATTGTATGAAAAAGGCCCTTTTCATTGGTCTTTACAATAACTTTCTGACCACAATAACTGATCTCAACCCTTACACCTGCAAGCTCATCACCTGAGTATCTTTTTACCATAGTGAGTATGTTTTTCCACATATTCTGTCCCGGCCCAGGTCTTGCCAGACCCTTATCTTCAATAACAGCACCGGTGATCATTACCTTGTTCCCGGTGCCATATGCATTATATGGAAGTATCACCGGGTCTCCCAGCATGCCAAGGCGCCTCTTGATGGCTATTCGCACAGCCCTGAACGGGTTCCCGGCCTTCCTTAAAAAGAAAAGTAAAGTTTTTTTAGCCATAAAAGCAATATTGCATTGTTTTTGAATATATGATCAAAAGGCAGACCAAATACCTGCCTTAAGGAAGGTATAAAATAATATTTACATGGAAAGAATAATATTTTTCTTGAAACCGGGGGCAGGTGAGGGAATCTTCGAAAACCCCGAAGAGACAATAAGAAAAAAATCAAAGCAGCACAATTACCAGTTCACTATTTTTAATATTCCCGAAGAAGCTGACCGGGCAAAAATAGATGATGCCATTGATAAGTTCCGTCCTACAATTGCGGTTGCAGGAGGTGGCGACGGTACTGTAAACCTTGTTGCAGGTATTATTGCAGGTAAAGATATAAGACTTGGCATTATCCCCCTGGGTTCATCCAACGGACTCGCATACCAGTTAAGTATACCTGACAGTCCTGGTGAAGCCCTGGATCTGATAGCCAGGGGTGACAGCAGAAAGATTGACACCCTGGTAATCAATGACAAACATATGTGCCTGCATATGTGCGACCTGGGGATGAATGCCAGGGTTATCAAAAGGCGCCAGGATGAAAATATGGGTGGTTTCCTGGGTTACGTTAAGCAATATTTCAAAGAGCTGGGATATAAACATAAATTCAGCTTCGATGCAGATGCCGGGGAAAGGCATATAACAGGCAAAGCCGTAATGGTAGTGCTGGCCAATTCATCATATTATGGAACGGGGGCAAGGATAACACCTGAGGGTCAGCCTGACGACGGCCGGTTTGAGATCGTTATTGTAAAAGCATACACCCTGCGCTTCTTCCTGGACATGCTGATAACCATCTTTTATAAAAACTACAGGAACAAAACTACCAGGTATATACTAAAAGCCAGCAAGGCTGTCATCACCACAAATAAACCCCAGGAAATGCAGATTGACGGTGAACCCATGGGAATGAAAGATAGAATAGAGGCAGAAATACGTCCTGCCTCCATCAATATAATCTGCAATAAAAAACAGCAGGTTTAACTGACCACGAGAATTTACAGGGGTGAGCGTACTGCCCAACAGGAAGCCGCAAAAGTATCGATGGATGTGAATTATTACAGTTTTGTGTATCCTGCTTACAGGGCATCGGGAAAAGTATCGATGAATGTGAATTATTCCAATTTTGTGTATCCTGCTTACCGGTGGAACTGTTGATTAAGTTTCACAGTGTGCGGACTTTTTACACATTCCTCATTAAACCTTTTAGCCCGGCCTGTCCTGCAGTTGAAGCGTACAATATTCATTATTAAAGCCATAGAAACATCAATCCCTTTAGCATTAACATGTGCACAGGCTGGTACTGTAATTGGGATACATGAATAAAGGTTTAAAATAAAGCCTTCCGGGCAAGTAAAAGAAATATACTGCTTCCTGACTCATTTAGCATTTACTTTTATTTCGCAACTATGAGCCATAATAAGTCTTTTCACTCGCAATCGCCTGATGAGATATTTAAATCCCTCGACACTTCTGAAGAAGGACTGAATAATGAAGAAGTAAAGCGCAGGAGAGACAAATACGGGAATAATAAGTTAGAGGAAAGAGAACAGAAAAGCTGGTTCCAGATCCTTCTGTCTCAGCTCACAAACCCTGTAATATACCTGCTTATTGCAGCAGTGCTGGTATCGCTTATATTTAATGATATCCCCGAGGCAATAGCAATTGCCATTGTGATAATTCTCAATACTGCAATAGGCTTCTGGATGGAATACCAGGCCCAGTCGTCACTTAAGGCCCTTAAAAAGATGGATGTGCTGCATACCAGGGTAATCCGTTCGGGCGAGGCCGGTGAGCTAAGGGCTGAAGAACTTGT
>JAZBOI010000219.1:0-6810 GCA_036351095.1 Bacteroidales bacterium
GTGTTGGTCGAAAAACAAGATTCTGAATCTTCAGAATTATATTATGCAACATCACTTAATCCATGTATTATTTTTAACTTACCCCGATAAAACTATAACAATACCTGCCATGAAGATTAAAAGTATCCTTACAAATTTTCTTTTTATTCCCGGAATGATTCTCATCCTTGCCCCTGGATGTACAGGGGGAAATGGTAAGAAATCACTGGACCAGAGCGACTACAGGAAGGCTGAGCATATGCTTTCTGCCCATACTTCCCAGCTTGTGTACGGTGCTGATGTCAGACCACAGTGGATCGGTGATGACCATTTCTGGTATAACAACACCATACCCGGAGGCAGTGAATTTATTATTGTTGATGCTTCTGCCATGGAACGTAAAAAAGCATTCGACCACGCCGAACTGGCACGTTTGCTTTCCGGTGAAAGCGGCGAAGATTATGATGCCGGTCAGCTTCCTTTCCGTACAATTGAATTTTCGGAGGACAGGGAAAGCATTTTTTTCGATGTTAATGGGGATTCTTACAGGTATAATATCAATGAAAACATATTGCTGAAGCAGGAAGGGAACCAGGCTGATATAAGGAACGCTGTGTTGTCGCCGGATGGATCGAAAGCAGCCTTCATAAGGGATTATAATCTATGGATGAGGGATACTGACAGCGGCAGGGAGACCCAGCTTACATATGACGGCTACAGGGATTTTTCTTATGCCACCAACAATGCAGGATGGACACGGCGTGAAACGCCGGTCCTGTTATGGTCGCCCGATTCACGAATGATAGCTACCTTCAGGCATGACAGCAGGGGTGTTGGTGAGATGTACCTTGCAACAACAAATGTTGGCCATCCTGAACCTGAGATATGGAAATATCCCCTCCCGGAAGACAGTGTGATCTTCAGGATACACCGGGTTGTTATTCACCTTGACAGGCCGGGAGTGGTGAAACTTAAGATGGAACCCGACCAGCACCGGTCAACCATAACCGACCATGTCGTATCCGGCGGACAGTTTGCAGATGTTGAGTGGAGCAGGGACGGATCGCTGCTGGCCTTTGTCTCAACATCAAGGGATCACAGGCATGTGATCCTCAGGATGGCTGATCCTTACACGGGTGAGGTGAGAAATATTTTTGAAGAGAAGGAGGATACATTTTTTGAGTCGGGTTATAACATGATTAACTGGCATATACTGCCTGAAACAAATGAGTTTATCTGGTATTCCCAGCAGAGCAACTGGGGCCACCTGTATCTGCACGACCTGGAAACGGGACAGCTCAAGAACAGTATTACGGAGGGTGACTGGAAGGTTTTGCAGCTTCGGCATATTGACAGAGAGAAGCGGAGGATATATTTTACCGGTGCCGGCCGCGAACCCGGCGATCCATATTTCCAGTACCTCTACAGTGTAAATCTTGACGGCTCAGGGTTTAAACTGCATACACCCGACAGTGCCAACCACAATGTCAGTATCAGTCCCGGCGGCTCCTTTTTCGTTGATAGCTACTCAACACCGGTGGATCCACCCGTAACGGTTCTCAGCAGCCTGGATGATGGCAGTGTAATGGACCTGGAGAAAGCAGATATTTCCGAACTGCTGGCCCATGGCTGGGTGCCTCCGGTGCCTTTCAGTGTTAAGGCTCGTGATGGTGAAACAGACCTTTACGGGCTGATGCATAAACCTTCTGATTTCGACCCGTCAAAAAAATATCCCATAATAAATTACATTTACCCGGGTCCGCAATCGGGCAGTGTGGGCAGCAGGAGTTTTGCTGCTTCAAGAAGCGACCGCCAGGCCCTTGCAGAGCTGGGGTTCATAGTAGTGGCCCTTGATGCCATGGGAACACCCATGAGATCAAAATCATTTCATGAAACCTACTACGGTAACATGGGTGACAATGGCCTGCCCGACCAGGTAGCCGGGATGAAACAGCTTGCTGAAAGGTATAAGTGGATTGATATTGACAGGGCCGGCATATATGGCAGCTCGGGCGGGGGATTTGCTTCAACCGGTGCAATACTGAGGTACCCTGATTTCTTCAAGGTGGCCGTAAGCTGCGCCGGTAACCATGATAACAGGAACTATGAAGATGCCTGGGGCGAGAAATGGCAGGGCCTTCTCGAAGAATATCCCGACGGAACAAGCAACTATGATAACCAGGCAAACCAGTTGCAGGCAGCTAATCTGAAAGGTAAATTGCTGCTTGCACACGGAACAATGGATACCAATGTACCCTACTATAACACCCTGCTTGTTGTGAATGAGCTTATTGCTGCCAACAAGGACTTCGACCTTATCCTGTTTCCAAACAGGGGTCATGGATTCAGTAATGAGCCCTACATGATGCGTAAGAGGTGGGATTACTTCGTGAAGCACCTGATGGGGGCAGAGCCACCGGAGGAGTTTGAGTTTTCAGTGATTTCTTCACGGGGAAGATAACAGTATTTGAGATTGCAGATTTAAGATTGCAGGAATATTGGGTGCAAGTTTTTTACCTAAATGTTTATTCAACCTGAATCTGCAATCTTAATTCATGGATCTTCCATCCTTTGGGTCACGGTTAAATATTATACAGGAATCTCTTTACCGTCTTCAGATAAAGTGTAAGTTCATTCAGTCCTGACCCGGTAAGCCTGATAAGTGTATGCGGTCTTTTACCCCTGAAGGTCTTTTCAATCTCAACATAGCCGGCTTCCTCGAGTTTTGCCAGATGAGATGAAAGATTGCCCTGGGTGAGGCCTGTACTGTTCATTATGAAAATGAAATCAGCCTCTTCAACAACTGATAATAAGCTGATAACAGCCATCCTGGCCGGTTCATGGATAAGCTTGTTTACAGCTATTATTTCTTTGAAATCAATATCATCCTTCATAATTACCTGCTTTTGGGAATTTGACCAGAAATGTGCTAAAGAGAATAATACCTGAAATAAACAAATAAGTTCCGGCAATAAACTGCAATGCCAGTCCGAAATACCTTGTACCAAGATACGGTTCAAGGAATATGGATGCCGGCGAAGCAAGTCCCATGATTATACCGACAAGGTAGAATTTGTAGTAATCAGTGAAATATGCCATTAAAAAGAATATCCCCACCAGAAAAATGAACTCTATGAGAAGGGGAAACCATTCATTTTTATCGGAGGATTCTATTTTTCCACCTGCGGCAAGAATATAAATAATGGTGGTAAATAATAATGCGCTGATGGCTATAAGATAACTTACCAGCCTTTTCCTGTTCCTTCCGGGTTTGAATTTCGCATATCCAATCCTCTTCTGTGTAATAAAGGTCTTAACAAGTGCCAGTATTACAACAACAGGGATTATCAATAACCTGAAGATTATTGATGTCTGGATATCATTAATATCAAGGTACATATTGATGCTGTATATGATTAGCATCGATCCGAAAGCAAGGTCAAATATACCATCACGGTACAATAACCTGAATGTACTCTTTTCAAGGTTGTTTCCATATTTCTGAGTTTCCATGGCTTTGGAATTAATAATGTAATAAAATATAGTTTGCAATACAAACTTAAGATATATATTTTGATTCTGCAAATATTTTTTGAATAATTTTTACAGTCAGAAATTATAATTTGTTCTGCCAGGCCAGGACCTGTACTTTCCGTTCTGCCAGGCCAGAATCTTGACTATTGGTTTTATCCTGGCAGATCAGGCTATTCATAGCTGCTCAGCGGAAAGCTCAGCCCTTCAGGAGGTAATCCCTGAAGTCAAAGTAATCAGGTGAAATTTTAAGGGAAAATGATTCGCCGGTAAAGGGGCTGATATGTGCGGGCAATTCCACTTTATCTCTTATATTATCAGGCATTATTTCAAGAAATTTTACCGGGTGCGCAGTGGCAATAAAAAAGCCTTTACGTTTTGACTGCTCAAGAGCTGCATACCCTGTTGCACTGTGCGGGTCAAGAATATAAGCTGTCTGGTCATACACTCTTTCGATGGTGTTAAGTATTTCCCTGTCTTTGAATTCATAGGCAGATACAAGTTCGATAATATTTTTCAATGATCCGCCAATATATTTCATTCTTTCAAAGTTTGACGGATTACCTACATCCATGGCACTGGTGACAGTTTCCGTAGATTCTTTAGGTTCAAATAAACCTGACCTGAGATAGAGTGGGACAGTATTGTTTATGTTTGATGCTGCAATGAATCCGGCAAAGGGCATACCTGACTCATAAGCCAGCATGCCGGCTGTGAGGTTACCATAATTACCGCTGGGTACCGATACGGCTGGCAGTATTCCGGTATTTTCCTTTATCCATTCAAGCATACCCCAGGTGTAGTAGAATGATTGTGGTAGCCACCTTCCAATATTTATTGAATTGGCAGATGTGAGTTTTTGCTTTTCGCGGAGATTTTTATCCCTGAATGCTTCTTTTACCAGTCGCTGGCAATCATCAAAAGTGCCGTTCACAGCAAGGCAACGGACATTATCGCCAAGCGTTGTAAACTGTTTTTCCTGGAATTCACTTACCTTACCCTCGGGGTAGAGCACCACCACCCTGATGTTATCAGCAGCATGAAAACCGGAAGCCACAGCTCCACCGGTATCTCCGGAGGTTGCAACCAGGATGGTTATATCTTCCTTTTCACGGTTAAGCTCTGTCATGAGCCTGGCCATGAAGCGTGCACCCACATCCTTGAAGGCCAGGGTAGGGCCATGAAATAGTTCAAGGCAGTAGATGTCCCCGTTAATTTTTTTAAGGGGAATTTCAAAATCAAAGGCGCTGCTAACGATGTCAAAAATTGTATCGTCACCGAAATCTTCATCCAGGTAAGGTTTTGCCAGCCTGAAAGCCAGTTCAGGGAAGGTTATATCATCCAGGTTCTTAAAATCCCTCAGCGACAGAGGGGGATATTTTGCCGGCATAAAAAGTCCCCCGTCCGGTGCCAATCCCTCATATATTGCCTCTTCAAGGCTGAAAAGGCGTGAATTGTTCCTGCTGCTTATAAACTTCATCCGTAATGAATTTATATTTCGCTTACGCCTTTCTTGCTGATGGGTGAGACAAAGAGGCGGCCTCCAAGTTTATTCCTCCTGAAAACACCAAGCATGGCATCACCTGCTTTCCTGGCTGTTATAGCATCATTGGAAAGGGCAAAGACTGACGGTCCTGATCCTGAAATATTACAGCCCAGTGCTCCGGCCTCTATTGCAGCTTGCTTCACTTCATCAAAACCAGGTATCATTTTCTTGCGTTTTGGCTCGGCGATAACATCAACCATTGATCTGCCTATCAGTTCAAAATCACCCATTATCAGACCTGCAACAAGGCCTGCAGCATTGCCGGTCTGGGTAATTGTTTTTTTCAGTGAGTGTGTTTTTTGAATGACCGATCGTCCCACGGAAGTCATTATTGATATATCGGGCAGAACAACTGAACAATAGATACTTTTGGGATAGGGAATTTCGACTATGTCAAGGGGGCGGTACGACCTTAAGAGGACGAAACCCCCAAGCATGCAGGGTGCAATATTATCTCCATGACCTGTCCCGCTGACAAGTCTTTCACCTTCCATGGCATATCTTATCAGTTCTTTCTTTATGAGAGGATTACCGAGCAGCCTGTTAAATCCATATGCTGCAGCCACAGAGCTGGCAGCGCTTGACCCGATACCACTGCCTGGAGGTATCTTCTTAATGAATTTTATATTTACTCCTACATCAATGCCAAGCTCTTTCTGCAGTGCTCTTATAACAGGTGTAATAACATTTTCTTCAGTATCGCCGGGCAGTTTCTCACCTGTTGTATTTTCAATAATGAAGAGGGAATCGTTTCTCAGTTCCATTTCAATGGTATCGCCTATACCCTCAATGGCAAAACCCATTATATCGAACCCGCTTCCAACGTTGGAGACTGTAGCAGGGGCAAAGATTCTGATTTTCTTATCAAGTATATCACTCATGTTAAGTGGCTGATATTTTAGGGAGTTCAGTTATTTTAAAGTATTACATCAGGTTGAAGCACGCTTTCCCTTATCTCGCCATCCACAAGTTCCACGTAGTATGCTTTGCTTTTTTTGTCGCTGGCAATCACCCTGCTTACCTTTCTGTCAATAAATAATATTGCCGCGTTATTATCCACAGCGTATCCGGGCTTGAGTATGCCTGATTTTATCAGATCATGGTACATCGGTCTTCTTTCTTCTTCCGCGTCATAATGAGGTGAGTGTGATCCTTCCAGGAAACCCAGGCATTCGATTTTTGTCAGTTCTTTTGGCCTTGAATCGGTGGTCCCCTCCTCGAACCAGCAGAGCGAACCTGCGCTGCCTCCTGAGAGAACAATCCCTTTTTCCCATGCTTTGTACAAAACCCGGTCTATACCCTGGGCTTTCCATATGGCAAGCATGTTTAAAGTATTTCCCCCGCCAACTATTATGCCGTCCATCGAGAGCAGCACATCCTCAAAACTCTCTTTCATATAATAACTTGTGATGAACATGTTCTGGACAAAGGGCACAACGTTAAGCTCTGCGCATAACTGGTACCAGTACACAGCCACACGAGGGTCATCAGCTGCTGCTGTTGGCAAAAAGCACAAGCGCGGCTTTTTTTTACCGGTAAGCTCTGTAAGGTAGTTTAAGAATGACCTGTTCAGTCCGCCTCCTGAAATAAGGATCTTCTTACGACTGTCGGCGGGCTGGTTTTCGGTGCCCGCTGCAATGGAGATATCTCCCAGGCTAAGACCCAGTGCACCCAGGCTTCCTGCTGTAATGAATTCTCTTCTTTTCATAGTTTTATTATGGCCCTGCTTATTCTGTGTTCTCTATTTCCTTGAA
>JAZBOI010000220.1:0-4475 GCA_036351095.1 Bacteroidales bacterium
AGTGTGGTGCCACCTGGAATTGAACCAGGGACACCAGGATTTTCAGTCCTGTGCTCTACCAACTGAGCTATGGCACCAACTTTTCGGACTGCAAATATAATCCGCATTTTCATACGTTTAAAATTTTTTGCTTAAAATTTTGAAAAAAATCACCCGGACTACAGGCACCCACCCCATCCAGCCTGAACATCACCCGATGCACTGTCTCTTAAATTATTTGCCTCAAAAGGTTTTATCTTGTGCCCGCCTTATACTAACTTTGCAGGCATATTTGTTTATATATGAATTTATTATACCACACACTGACAAACGGAATACGCCTGGTACATAAGTCCGTCCCGAATATGATTGCCCATGCCGGGGTAATAATCAATACCGGTTCAAGGGATGAAAAAGAAAATGAACACGGGATGGCACATTTCATTGAACATATGCTTTTTAAAGGTACATCAAGGAGAAAAACATACCATATACTCAGCAGCCTTGAAGACCGTGGCGGTGAGCTCAATGCATATACCACCAAGGAGGAAACAGCAATATATGGCTCCTTCCTTAAGCATGACTATAATAAAGCCTTCGATATTATAAGCGATATTATCTCTAATTCAACCTTCCCGGAAAAAGAAATCGCAAAGGAAAAAGAAGTAATAGCAGAAGAAATTAACTCATACAGGGATACTCCTTCCGAGCTCATCTTCGACGATTTTGAGGAAATGATCTACGGGGGCGCTTCAATAGGAAGGAATATCCTCGGATCAGAAGATTCATTGAACAATTTCAACCGCAGTATGATTCATGAATTCATCAGAAAAAATTACGATCCCCGCGAAATGGTGGTATGCTCGGTTGGAAATATAAGGGAAAAACAGCTGATCAGACTCTTTGAGAAATATTTTGGAAATATCGGGTCACAATATATTGAGAGAGAAAGGACAGGCTTCACCGGCTATAAACCGCTACATAGAACCATAAATAAAAATACCTGGCAGGACCACTGTATACTGGGGAATATGGCATATAATGTCAGGGATAAAAAACGCCTGGCTATGTTCCTTCTAAATAACATCCTGGGTGGACAGGGTCTTAACTCACGCCTCAACCTTTCGATGAGGGAAAAGAATGGCTTTGCCTATAATGTGGAATCAAATTATATCCCCTACTGCGACAGTGGTGTGTTTATGATATACTTCGGTACGGATAAGAAAAACCGCGAAAAAAGCATAGCGATTACTCTCAGGGAACTGAAGCGCCTGCGTGAGAGGAGTCTTGGTAAAACACAGCTGCATAAGGCTAAAAACCAGATCAAGGGTAATATAGCAAGGGGCCGTGAGAACCATGAAAACCTGATGCTGGCAATGGGTAAAAACATCCTGCTTTTCGACACTATGGAATCGACCGAAACACTTTATGGCAAAATCGACCGGCTTACATCTTCAAACCTTCTGGAGATAGCCAATGAAGTATTTCCCGAACAAATGCTTTCAAGCCTTATTTACACACAATAATGGATACAGATAGCGAAAAATATATTAAAAATATTAGCTCCCCTGAAGATGAGCTGCTCAATGAGCTTTACAGGAAAACACATACTTCGTTTATCAATCCGAACATGATATCGGGACATTTACAGGGCAAATTCCTGGAGATGCTGGTACATATGCTCAAACCGATGCATGTACTTGAGATAGGCACCTATACCGGTTATTCTGCCATTAGTATGGCACGGGCATTGCCGGATGGAGCCATGCTGCATACAATAGAGATCAATGATGAGATGGAGGATATCTGCAGTGAATATTTTGCACGTGCAGGCCTGCAGGATAAAATCACTCTTCATATCGGGGATGCGCGGGAAGTATTAAAAAAGCTGGACCTCTCATTTGACGTTATCTTTATCGCCGGGGATAAGAGACAGTACCCTGAATATTACAGTCTTGCGATAAACAGGCTCGCATCAGATGGTTTTATAGTGGCTGATAATGTTTTATGGGATGGGAAGGTATGTGATCCTTCTCAGAACGACCCCATGACAGAAGGAATCCGCAGGTTTAACCAGCTGGTAAAAGAAGATCAGCATATTGAGCAAATAATAATACCTGCCAGGGATGGCCTTATGATATTACGCAAGCTTTAGCCCGCTATTTTTCAGGAGCAGGCGATTCAAGCTCTCCCGTAATCTCTTTTATCCTTATAGCATTGATCTCTTTTGATACCGTTGTCAGATTCATCATAATGGTCTTATACTCCGGGTATTTGTTATACTTCTCCCTCATGGTGAACATGATGTTAAGGACCATTTTCTGGAGATTTTCGCTGGTGTCAAATTGGTTGTCACTGTCAGATGCCATTTTTCTGCTTTTTAATTGTTATTCAAAAATTCCGGCCTTCAAAGATAATACAATATAACGAATTGAAGGGAATTTGAAATGCCGTATTCTGGTTTTCCACTACATATGGTACAGTTTTTGAACGAAATCAAACACAAAGAGGTCAGGACTTTTTATTTACTTTACATTATCCCGGCCCATTAAATAATTTAAGTCATGAGAAACAATATGTTTAAATCAGTTGTGCTTTCCCTGCTGGCACTTATTATAACATCGGGCATTTCAGCCCAGTATTACAAGGCAACAACGAAATCAACAGCAAGACTCTTCGGTGATAAGGGAAATACCAGTACAGTAATAGCCTATATTAAGGCAGATACCACACTCAATGTGCTGGTTGTGGAAGAAGAATATTTAAAAGTTCTTTACGGTGATACAGAAGGATGGATTCTGACAGAAAAAGCCACCCTGAGGAATACCGAAGGTGAAATACTCCAGGTTGGAGAGCAGGCTCAGCAACAGATGCAACAGCAACAGGTTCAGCAACCGGCTGACAGGTGGGGTATGCTTATTAACAAGTATGACACGAAAACGGCAAGTGCTATCTATGAACATAAGATATGGAAAGGCATGACAAACGACATGGTCTTTGACAGCTGGGGCAAGCCCTTGAGAGTGGACAGGCTGATTAAAGGAGCTGATGTCCAGGAAAGATGGATATATACCGAATCATACCTTATCTTTGATGATGATATGCTTGTTAGCTGGGGACCGGTGAGATAGTCTCCCTCCGCTAACCTGCCCTTCGTAAATAAAATTCAGCAATGTACAGAACAGCTTTTAAAGTTATTTTCTTAATATTTCTGATTCTTATTGGAGATGAAATACAGGCCCAGGACTGGGCTAACCTGGAAAGATTCAGGGAAGAAAACGCTCAACTGGGTCAACCCGCCCCCGGTGAGAATCGTGTTGTTTTTATGGGCAATTCAATTACCGAGGGATGGAGCCGGCACTCCCCTTCTTTTTTCGAAGGTAAGCCGTATATAAACCGGGGCATAAGCGGACAAACGACACCCCAGATGATGATCAGGTTCAGGCCCGATGTTATCGACCTTGAGCCGGAGGTGGTGGTAATTCTTGCAGGCACAAATGATATTGCAGGTAATACCGGTCCCTCAAGCCTCGATATGATTATGGATAACCTGAAATCCATGGCTGAACTGGCCAGGGCAAATGATATTAAGGTGATTCTTTGTTCCGTTTTGCCGGCATATGATTATCCATGGCGACCGGGACTCCGGCCAGATGAAAAGATACCTGCACTGAATGAAATGATAAAGGCCTATGCCCTTCAGAATAACTTCATCTACCTGGACTATTTCGCATCGATGGTTGACGAACGTAATGGCTTAAAAGACAAATATACCTACGATGGCGTACATCCCAATGAAGCAGGCTACTTGGTAATGGGACCGATGGCTGAAGAAGCAATCAGGAAAGCACTGGATAAATAGAATGACAAATTAGGAAGAACCGGTGGAAAGTCAGACTGAATCGATCCAGATCCAACTTCTTAATAGTGAGCCCAGGCATTATGCATAGGATGTTCCCTGATGAAGATAATTAAGATCCATCCCGGCATAAGGCACAAAAGAAATATAATTTCTTTTACCTTGGAGTAAGCAATTTGCCAAGGTCAAGACCTATCATCAGCATAAGGTCAGGATTTTCCGGGTTTATGTTCAATTGAATGTCTGCACCAATTGCGGCAAATCTGAAAGGTAAGAGCTTAAAACCGGTTTTCAGAAATATGCCCCCCGTTATATATAAAGAATAACGGTCTGAGACCATCCTGCCACCCCATACCGGACCCAGCCCGCCCTGTAACTGGTAGCGATACCATCTCTGACCCCAGTGCTTACCATAGTAGAATCCCACTTTGTTGGTAACATATTCCTCTTCTCCGAAGATTCTAAACTCTTCAAGGAACGTGTATTCAGCAGAATAAATATTCTGGTTTATGAAGATGCAGACTTCACCGCCAAGAAACACTCCCATATCATATCGAAGGGGATAAGCAGGGCCCATCCTGAGGTTAACTGAAAAACCCCTGAAATCATCCTGGGCAATCAAGGTAGAGGGAAAGAG
>JAZBOI010000221.1:0-8980 GCA_036351095.1 Bacteroidales bacterium
GATGACGGTACCGTCAACCCACTTTATGGCTGCAATTACCTTGTCCCCATAAGAAATATTTTCCGGCTTCCCGCATATACTTTCAGCCTCTTCTTTCAGTTCAGCTATCGGCTTTATCGGCAGGCCTGAATCCTTTACTGCCTCGAGCAGGTCTTTTCTGAGGGGATTTATTGCTATTCCCCTTTCAGTCACTATTACATCTATAAGCTCGCCCGGGCCACACAGTGTTGTCACCCTGTCGATTATTACCGGCACCCTGTCACGCACCAGCGGAAGGGGTAATATAACCGTCTTGGAGAAGAGGCAGTTTTGCCATCCGCCTATACCATGAAGCAGGTAGCCGTCGGAATGGGTTACCACGTTGGCATTGAAGTTTACATCGACTTCTGTTGCACCCAGTATTGCCACATCCACAAGAGGGGCAAAATTGCCTTTCCCATGGTAATTATAGCTGGTAAAGGGGCTTGTCCATACATGCCTCGGGTTTTCGCGCATTGATCGTACACCGTCAAGGTCGAATGTCTGCCCGTCAAGTATATAATCAACCAGGCCCTCTTCGAGCATTGAGACCAGGTATTTATTACTGCCTCCACGGGCAAAGCGGGCTTTTATCCCCTTTTTCTTCATTATATCCTTAAAAAACTCGCCTACCGCCAGTGATGTTCCCCCTGCCCCGCTCTGGAAAGAGAACCCATCCTTTATTATACCTGCAGCATCACAAAACCTGGCTGTCATCTCAGCCAGCAAAAGCCTGTCTGGGCTCTTTGTTATCCTTGTCGTGCCTGAAACTATCTGCTCGGGGATGCCCAGTTTGGGTACTTCAACGGTAAAGTCCACGTAGTTACCCTGTATCTGCCATGGTATACACGGGAAGGGGACCATATTATCGGTCACAACGATCACCCTGTCAGCATACTGTGAATCGGCCAGTGCAAAGCCCAGCAGGCCACATGCCGAATCACCCTCCAGGCCGTTGGCATTACCGAATGGATCGGCCATGGGTGCCCCGATTACCGCAATATCTATCTGCACTTCACCGTCCTGCACTGCCTGGTACCTGCCGCCATGTGAACGCAGGACTGCCATGCCCTTCATATTACCTTCCGAGACATACTTTCCAAGCGGTCCGTTCATACTCCCTTCGATATGATGTATCGTGCCATCATCAAGGTATTGAATAAGATGTTCATGGCAGGGAAAAGAAGCAGATGGGAACCATCGTATATCTTTTATCCCAAGCTCATTGACTGCATCAAACAGCATATTTGCCAGCATGTCCCCGTTTCTGAAATGGTGGTGTGTGGATATAGTCATACCATCCTTTATTCCGGCCCCGAGCAGGGCTTCCTTTATCGTTTTGACCCTCTTATCACCATTGTCAGGATAATCAGCACAGCTGGCTATCCGTGGAGCATGCTTTCTTCCTTCCGGTTTATATTTGCCCACGCCCTTGAAGGGGATGGCGGGCTGGCCGTTAATTTCAGTAATCACCTCACGTCCTGCAGCATTCTTAATCATTTTTTCTGCCATAGCCTGTAATTTAAAAATATCATTTATCAGAGTCAGGGTCATCGTTTTCGCCCGGCATAAGACCGAGCTTTTCCGCCAGGTCAATTATCCGTCTTGCCCTGTTTACCACGGGAGGATCTATCATTTTAGATCCTATTGATACTACGCCCAGTCCTTTTTCTTCAGCTTCCCTGAAAGCTTTTTCAATCTCCAGGGCTTTACTTATTTCAGCCGGATCAGGGGCAAAAGCATCCTTGATTACCTGTATCTGCCTGGGGTGTATACATCCCATTCCTTCAAAGCCGTATGATTTTGATGTGCTGGCTGTCATTCTCAAAGCATCCATATCTGAAACATCCGAGAAAACTGAATCAATGGGCTGCACTCCCGCAGCTTTTGCCGCGTTTACCAGCCGCAGACGGGCATATAGAGACTCGGCTCCTTCGTTTGTTCTCTGCACTCCCATATCAGCCGTATAATCTTCCAGGCCTATGGCAATTGCCACCACACTCTTATGGGATGAGGCTATCTCAAAAGCCTTTTCAACTCCCATGGCACTTTCAATAATAGGCATAAAGAAAACATCCCTTTCGATACTATCGCGGCCCAGTATTTCTTCCGTTTTTTCAGCCAGCATCCTGATCTGTTCACCACTCTCACATTTTGGAACAAGAATAAGATGTACATTATGGGGCAGCACATACTCCAGGTCTTCTACGGCTCTCTCTCCCTGGTTGATTCTAACCATACGTTCGGCACCACAGAAATCGACCTGGCGCAGGGCATTCCTGACAAGGAACCTTGCCTCGTGCTTTTTTGCAGGTGCCACTGAATCCTCAAGATCCAGGATAATGCCATCAGGGGAATGAAGGCCTGCATTAAGCATCATGCTGGGAGTATTTCCAGGCAAATATAACCTGCTGAACCTGAAGCGGCTTTTAGCAGATGAATAAGTATTTTTGCTGCTCATCTCAGGCAACCATTCCTTATCTGTTTCAACAAGACTTTTTACGGCTGCCTCAAGCCTGGCCATAAGAACAAAGGGCAGTGCCCCTGAATCATTAATATCCAGCAGGGCATGTTCTACCCCGAAATAGTCAAGGCCCTCTTTCATAAGGGATATAATTGAATTACCATACATAGCCCTTACCTTTGAAACAAGGTTAATTTTTATGCCGCCTGCTGATCTGAGCTCGAGTCTCAGTTCACAGTCAGATCTCACACGCGGGCCGGTGTTACCACTTATAACAATATTCTTCATCAGCCTGTTTTGAATCTTATTTAATTTTCAAACTTAAAGATACAGAAAATTTTATCCAAGAAAGCTGAGCAGTATTCCTGCTGCAACAGCCGAACCGATAACACCTGACACATTAGGTGTCATAGCATGCATCAGGAGGTGGTTGGTCGGATCAGCTCTCAATCCTTCAGTCTGCACCACCCTGGCGCTGTCAGGTACCGCCGATACACCCGCGGCACCCACAAGCGGGGTTATCCTGTTGTCGCCCCTGAGGAAAAGGTTCATTATCTTTGCGAATATAAGGCCCCCGGCCGTGGCTATCATAAAGGATATGGCCCCAAGGATAAAAATCAACAATGAGTCAGGTGTAAGGAAAACGTCTGCCTGTGTTGATGCCCCTACAGTAAGGCCAAGCAGTATGGTTACGATATCAACCATTGATGTGCGTGCTGTTTCAGCAAGTCGCTTGGTGACACCTGATTCCTTAAGCAGGTTACCGAAGAAGAGCATTCCCAGCAGGGGCAATGAGCTGGGTGATATAAAGGCCGTCAGTAAGAGTCCTATGATGGGGAACAATATTTTCTCAGTCTTGGATACTGCCCTTGGGGGCTTCATCCTTATTTTTCTTTCCTTCCTGGTGGTAAGCAGTCTCATTATAGGTGGCTGTATTACCGGCACAAGGGCCATATACGAATATGCTGCTATTGCAATAGGCCCGATCAGGTTTCTTACCGTTTCACCGTTGGGCAGTATATTGACACCATTGGCCAGTCGTGATGAAAGGAATATGGCTGTTGGTCCGTCGGCCCCTCCAATTATACCTATAGCACCTGCTTCAGGTGGAGCAAAGCCCAGCAGCAGGGCGCCCAGGAAAGTAAGGAATATACCTACCTGTGCAGCTGCACCAAGGATCATCAGGCGCGGGTTGGAGAGCAGGGATGAAAAGTCGGTCATGGCTCCAAGGCCAAGGAAGATAAGAGGTGGGTAGACTCCTTTCAGCACCCCGAAATAAAGGTAATTAAGCACACTGCCACTCTCGTATATACCCAGCTGGAGATTAATATCGCCATCCTGGTAAAAAGGGATATTGCCTATTAAGATACCCGTACCGATAGGTATTAGCAGCAGGGGTTCATAATCATATTTAATAGCCAGGAAAATAAAGATCAATCCTACCGTAATCATTATCAGGTGACCTTTTGTAGCATTCCTGAACCCGGAATATTCCCAGAATTTCCTGAGGCCCCGTGTTGCCCCTTCATCATCAATATCCTGAATCAATAAGGCCAGGCTTCCTGCTTTTTTTTCAACATTTTCTGTCAGGTCATTTTTCTCCCCGGCCTTCTCTGGTTTAATAAATGCCGTCCATATAAGGGACAGCAGGAAAAGTATTGCTATTACAGTAATAAAGCGCCTCATAATCAATTCATTTCAATTAACACTTCATCCTGCAGCACTGATTGTCCCTGGCTTACTTTCACTGAAATTATTTCACCATCACTATCGGCTTTGATATCATTTTCCATTTTCATGGCCTCCATCATTAACAATTTCTGACCCTTCTGAACCCTGTCGCCCGGCTTTACCATAAGCTGCATTATTATTCCGGGGAGTGGGGCTCTTATTTCCACTTTGGGTCCCCCTTCTTTTTTGTCAATATTTTTCTGGGGCTCCCTCAGCACCGGCCGCACAAGGGTGGGAGTCTTAGCAGTCTTAACCTGCTTATGTATCTCAACGAGGTATGGAGTGCCGTTTACTTCAATTTTAGCCACATCTCCTTCCACCTCAAGTATCTCAACCTCGTATGTATTTCCGCTTATAGTAAATTTATAATTTTTCATTGCTCAGTATCTTAACGTTGCAGGTTTCTCATATTATACAGCTTTGAATTCCATGGTGAGTAGGATTTTGACACTTTACGTATTGTAATCACATTACTCTCATAATCATGTATCTCATCAAAATAGAGGTAGAGGGCGGTGGCGATGGCAGCATTGACCTCGCCTGTCAGCACCTCTTTCTCGGAATCATCAAGGTGCCTGCCTTCACGCGCTGCTCTCCTGTACATGCTTATCTTAAAGAAAAGGGGCATTACATACCTGAAAACAAGGTACAGTACAACCAGTGAAAGAAATACTATGCCGTATCCTATTATCACAATTATTGCAGCCTGGCCGTCCACCGCTGAAAGAGTATTTGCCATTGCGATTGATCCATTCATATTTCTTGTCTTTACAGGGGTATATTTGAATGTTTCTTCATTGGACCGGGGTCTTTCTTGGTTGCCAGTGCACGCAGGGCCCTTATGACCCTGAACCTTGTATTTCTTGGTTCGATAACATCATCCAGGTAGCCATAGCGTGCGGCTTCATAGGGGTTAGCAAATTTATCACGGTACTCGTCTTCTTTCAGGGCAATATATTTTGCTTTTTCCTCTTCATCATCTATTTCCGATATCTTACTTCCTTCAAGTACTTCAATGGCTCCTTTTGGTCCCATGACAGCAATTTCTGCCGAGGGCCATGCATAGTTTATATCGCCATGCAATTGCTTGGAAGACATAACACAATGTGCGCCTCCATACGATTTCCTTAATGTGACGGTGACTTTCGGGACACTTGCCTCTCCGTATGCGAACATCAGTTTTGCACCATGCATTATAATCCCTCCGTATTCCTGGCTGCTTCCGGGCAGGAAGCCGGGGACGTCGACCAGTGTCAGCAGTGGAATATTGAAAGAATCACAGAAGCGGACGAAACGTGCTGCTTTTCTTGATGCATTTATATCCAGCACCCCTGCCAGGAAATTAGGCTGGTTTGCTACTATTCCAACTGACATACCATCCATTTTTGCAAATCCCACCACTATGTTTTTTGCATAGTTGGAATGTACTTCAAGGAATTCTTCGTAATCAACTATCTTATAGATCACATCCCTTACATTATATGCGTGGTTTGGATTCTCAGGGATCAGTATATTAAGGTCATCCTCAAGCCTGTCTATAGGATCATCACAGTCGCTTATTGGAGGATCTTCCATGTTATTCTGCGGCAGGTAGCTTAACAATTTTCTTATCAGCAGCAGTCCTTCCTCCTCATCTTCAGCTACGAATTGTGCCACACCTGATTTTGTTGAATGCACCCGCGCTCCGCCCAGGTCTTCAGTTGATATATCCTCACCTGTGACTGTTTTAGTGACTTTCGGTCCTGTTACGAACATATAGCTGCTGTGCTCGCTCATTATTATGAAATCAGTAAGAGCAGGCGAATAAACCGCTCCCCCTGCGCAGGGGCCGAATATGGCCGATATCTGTGGGATTACACCGGAGGCAAGTATATTCCTCTGGAATATTTCAGAGTAGCCTGCCAGGCTCCTTACTCCCTCCTGTATCCTTGCTCCTCCACTGTCGTTAATCCCCACAACCGGTGCACCTACTTTCATTGCCTGGTCCATCACCTTGCATATCTTGGCGGCAAAGGTCTCGGAAAGAGAGCCCCCAAAAACGGTAAAATCCTGGGCAAAGATGTAAACCACCCTCCCGTCAATGGTGCCATGGCCGGTAACAACTCCATCCGAAAGATATTTCCTGTCTTTCAGGCCGAAATCATCTGTACGGTGAGTGACGAACATGTCGAATTCTTCAAAGCTTCCCTCATCCAGTAGTATTTCTATCCTCTCACGTGCGGTAAGCTTGCCTTTGGCGTGCTGGGCAGCAATTCTCTTTTCACCGCCTCCCATTTTTGCCTTTTCACGAAGCTTTATCAGTTGCCTGATTTTATCCTGGCTATCCATATTATGAAGAGTTATGATTTATTTGATTTGTCTTCACATAATTCGGTTAGCACTCCGAAAGTGGACTTTGGATGAAGAAAAGCAATATCCAGGCCTTCGGCGCCTTTACGCGGACTGGTATCAATCAGTCTTACCCCGCTGGACTCAGCTTTTTTCAGTTTATCTTCCAGGCCCTTAACGGCAAAAGCTATATGATGAATGCCTTCTCCCCTCTTCTCTATGAATTTACTTACCGGACCGGAAGGATCTGTAGATTCAAGCAGTTCAATCTTTGTCTGGCCCACCTTAAAAAAGGCAGTGCGCACTTTCTGGTCGGCAACTTCTTCAATGTTGTAACACCTGAGACCAAGTACTTTCTCATAAAAGGGTATTGCCTCATCAAGGCTGTTTACAGCTATACCAATATGTTCAATATGTGTTGGTTCCATAAAAATTTACTTAAGATGAAATTTCTAACAAAAGTAATGTTAATAATGATACATTATTACAGATAAAAGTCATATTTTGACGACTTTTTCGAAGTAAAAGAGGGAAGGGTAATTTATGCTTGCTCAGAAAGGAAAATCATCAAGTTCCTGGACCTTCAGTTCTTCTTCCTCAGGTTTTTTAGCATCCTGGTGCACAGGGTTTCCATCAACAAAAATTGCCTTAAAAGGTTTTGTCGGGCAAGCATATTCACAGGCACCGCAACCAACACATATTTCATTGTTTACTTCCGGGATCACCAGGTTACCAATGTAAGGAACCATCTGCACAGCTTTTGTCGGACAGTGTTCAGAGCAGGCCCCGCAATCAGTTTTTTCTGTTTCAACGATACAGTTTTCCTTGATAAAATTAACCTTACCTATCTGGGTAAGTTTTTTTGCTTCAAGTGTTAGAGGCATCAGAGCTCCTGAAGGACATACTTCAGCACACCTGGTACACTCAAAATTACAGAATCCCTTATGGTAGTCCATCCTTGGCTGGAGAATTCCGGCAAGGCCATATTCCCTAAGTGATGGTATAATCACATGGTTCGGGCATGCACTTACACATAATGAACAGGCAGTACAATAGGAATTGAAATGTTCAATACTTATTCCCCCCGGAGGGCATACAGGCGAAGTACGGTCTTCGGGTACCGTTGATTCCTTTGTTGGAACAGGTGCATCCTGTGCCTTCAGGTATTTTGGAATAAAAGCCAGCAGAGCTATCATTCCGCCTATGAATCCCCTTTTACCGGCGTCGGGTTCATCAGCTGTTAAAGCAGATTTTTTTCCTGCCGGCCCGTAGGAAACAGCATCATCGGGACAGGCTGAAATACAATTAAAGCAGCTTATGCATCTGCCCAGGTCAACATGCTCATTCCTGAAATCAATACATGATGCTTTACAGTTAAGCGAGCATAGTCCGCAATGTGTACACTTGCTTTCATCAATACGAATTCTGAAAACAGAAACTTTTGAAATAAGTCCCAGTAAAGTACCCACAGGACATACCGTATTGCAATAAAGCCTTCCCTTTTTGAAAGACAGCCATGTTACAAGGGCCAGTAAGAGTACAGGGATGATATAGACAATAAGTGGGATCTTAATGAAATCAACCTTGAAAATAAAATAATTATCAAAAAAAGACGACACTGCGGCAATAATATTGTTAAGGAATACCACAACAGGCTGCAGCAGGTAAGTAGCCGACCTTCCATAGATACTGTAAGGATCGGTCAGACTCAGCAGGAATACTGACCCGGCAAGGATGAAAACCAGGACAAGAACAAGAATGGCATACCTGAGGATAAGATATTCCTTTTCATAGCGGTACTTCCGGTATTTCTTCCTGATCCGTCCACCTGTACGACTCACGATATCCTGGTAAATACCCAGGGGACATAGTATGGAACAATATGTTCTGCCTGAAACAAGGGTTAGGGCAATCACAAAAATGAAGCCTGCCGATGCAAGTGCAGGTAAGTTGGTAAAGTCCAGCACTGACGGAACAAACTGCAGGTAAAGAATGAAAGAAAACCATCTGTCGGGAATGATTTGCCTGAAATCAATAAAGGAGAGGGTGATAATAACAAATACCAGTACCGCCAGGATCACCCTGATGGTTTTCAATGCAGGAGATCTCATCCGGGAAATTTACATTTTTATTCTGTGAATATTCAGGTTCTCAAGATCCATTCTCCCGATGCCCTTCTTGCTGGCCAGGGGGATATAATCTATCTGCTCGGGGCTCATCTTTATCATGCTGGCAGCTGCCATATCTGCAGCAAGCATATCGGCAGATATTATCTGTGCCTTCATCTCCACTGAATCGCTGACCGACACTCCCTGTGGACCGTTTCTCATCATCACCCTGTAGCAGTCAATAACATTGAGTGTTGGTTTTTTTTCAAAAGTGGCATAATCGGCTATGCACTGGTGAAGGTTATTAGAATGCCAGTAACCCCTGTCCCAC
>JAZBOI010000222.1:0-9050 GCA_036351095.1 Bacteroidales bacterium
ATAAATGATGCGGCAGCCCCCTGGGAATTACCCTCTTTTTACTTATCCTTAATAGAGCTTTACAGATCCGTAGTCAGCATCTATAATGACTTCTGACTTTGTGCCTCCTTTGCCTATCACCGCTTCAAGATACATTGAATTGGATTCCTGTATTCTCTGCTTTATATCGGCCTTGCTTTCATTAAATGAAAACCCACAATACCTGGTGTCGGCTTTCAGGCTGTATGATGCCGAATTATCAAAACCTATTTTAACAGGGCTGTAGGCAACATCTGTTTTGACCAGTTCAAAGCCAGCCTCCACGTTTTCAACCTCAATAGAACCGTACTTTGTTTCAATATCCAGTTTATTGGATATATTTCCTATTTTGTAAGCTGTATATGCTGATTCAGCAACAATATTGTTCAGGTCATTAATTTCAAACCTGTCATATTTGCTGTCAATCACTATCGAACTTACTTTATCGATATTATTGTTGGTTGAATAACGTGAATTAACCAGGAGAGCCTGTGCGCTCAGGATATTCAACCTGTTAACATACCTTAAGTTCAGTTCAAGCCATCCTGCTTCGGCAATATCACCTACACGGAGGTATTCGCCTGTTATCCTGTTCAGTGGCTCCTCATTCTGTCTTGTAAGGCCTTTGATAAACAGTGATCCATACTTCACCCTTATATCAACATGCCCGGTGAGAATGCCCGCTTTTAAATCGCCGTACCTGTTCGAGAGGTCCAGGTCCATATCTGCTGGCATTTCAACACGGTAGTCAATGGAGAACCCATGGTTTGGCCCACGGTTATCCATACTGAATTGTCTGTCAATGACGGTCCTGGCTTCTGCGGTGTTATCATTTTCGCTGAATTCAACATTTATCATTGATAAAAGTTTTTCAGCTCGGGAAGAGTTGGGATGTGACAATTTTACATTCACGACTATAATAATTCTATTATTGTCGGAATTAACAATTTCCACATCTCCATAGCGGTTATTGATCTTCAGCAGTTCAATAGCACTGGCATCAAATTCTCTGGAGAATTGCTTATCCACATCAGCAGCATATGCTGCCACTGACAGTATCAGAACTACCTGAACAAACAACAACCTGATTACTGATTTACAACCTGACCGTTTCATAATTTTCGTTGTTTATTTGGTTTTCATTATTAGTCTGTATCTCTTTCAACTGGGAAAGGATATAGTTCATCACCTCCACTTTTCTCTGGTAATGATCAATCATGGCATTTATCACCCTTTCGTCGTTAGGATTAGCTTTCAGATCTTCCTGCAAGTCTTTATAGGTCTCATCCATTTGATTTAGCTCATCCATGAGCATATCCTTATCTTCGGGTTGCCCGTTGATCCATATTCCCTCAATTTCATCTTCCATCAGATTAACCTGCCTGACGTAGTATTGCTCAACCTCGCGGTATTCCGGAGATACTTCGCTAAGAGTCATTCTTCTGGCATCGGGACTCAGTACATGTTCCCATGTCCAGAGGGAGGACAGTGTGACCAGTATGGCCACAGCTGCTGCTTTAAGAAGGTGAGGCATTATGCTGACCCGCCTGGGTGCAACAAACTGCCTGGCTTCCAGCCTTGCCGAGAATCTTTCAAAGTGCCCTTCGAAAGGTTCTTCACTGTTGAAGAACCCGGCGTTTTCCCTGATTAATTTTTCTATATCTTTCATACCTGACATTTTTACCTTATACCTGTTATTTTTGCTTTCCTTTTCCGTTTCTCAGTTCATTTAATAGTTTTTGTTTCGCTCTTGATAACTGCGATCTCGAGGTACTGCTTGAAATATTCAGTATTTCCCCGATCTCATCATGGTCGTACCCCTCGAGCAGGTAAAGCGATAATATTATCCGGTATCCATCCGGTAGTTGTTTAATAGCTGATTTCACCTCGTTCATTTTTTCCTGGAGGTTATTAATTCCCTCAGCTGTATCTTCCGCCTTTTCCTGCAGTTCGTAATGAGTATCAATATCTTCAAAGATCGCTTTCTTCCTGTTTACCGCATCAAGTGAACGGTTAATCACAATTTTCTTCAGCCATGCTCCGAAACTTACTGTTCCTGAATAAGTTTCAATCTTTTCAAAGGCCGACAGGAACGCTTCCTGCATGATATCTTCAGCTTCCATCGTGTCACTCACAATTCTCAGACTCGTATTGAACATTGCTTTATAATACAGTTTATAGAGCTGGAACTGTGCTTTCTGATCGCCGTTTTTACATCCGTCGATGAGGTCCTGGTGTATGTTGCGGAATGCCGCCTCTACATTTTCCATATGCAATTGGCTTAATTCTTCAATATGTATTGCTGCACCCACTTATTTTGTTTTCATTACAATGACGAAACAAAACAGCCAGTGCTGCATCAAGGTATAAAAAATTCCTTTATTGTTTACAGGATATATAGCTTAATTATACCCTGTATTATTTCCCCGCTTTCATAATCCAGCTCAGAACCGAACATACTGTGTGGTATTGAGTAGACAAGAAGCAGTATGAGGGACGCCAGTATTGTCAGGCCGGGCCTTTTCTTTTTTCTGTTTCCGAAGACAGCCACAGCCCAGAATATCACTGCAATAAGTGTTTTATTGTCGGTCAGATCCCATCCCAGGGGTATGCCCGTCCATGCTTCGCCAAATGCGTGGTACTGGACAAGAGGTCCCAGTATCATTCCGCCGGCAAAAAGCATGATAAAGGTCCATATACCCCATTTCCGGTAAGATTTATGCTTGCCTATTGCCATTAACCCGGCAAGTGTAGAAAGCAACATGGCAATAAACATCAAAATAATATGTGGTGTGAGTATTTGTGGCGGAACCGCTCCTTTGAAGCGTATTACTATGGGTTCATTCTTAAAATAAGTGCTTTTACCACTGCCATCAATGATCTCGAAGTAATATTCAATCTTCCCGGCAGGTGGCTGGGCCGGCACATCAGCAAAGAAACCTTTTTCCTCGCTTATTTTGAAGATCCTGTTCATTATGAATGAATTCACCGGGTGTTCCTCATATTTGAAGTCAACAGCCTCGTATGGTTCATCTACCTGGAAGCGCTTATAAAATAGCCTTGCCTGTATGCTTGTATCTTTAATGGCCAGCTTAACATAATGCCTGTCTGACAGCTCTATGCTGCGGGTTAACTTGCAGGTGTATTCTTTTCCGTTCACTGTAATATCTACCTGTTTGGGATATGTGGGCCCCGTTTTGCGCTGATAATAGGCTGCTGAAAGTGTGATGATTATCGCAAGTACCCAGTATAGTGTTTGTTTCATTTGTGTTCTTATTAAAGTGTTATGAATTTACAGTGCTATAAGTAGTAGTATATAGTGTTCTGAACTTACAGTGCTATCAGTAACAGTTCTTTTTCATTATCTCTTATTATCTCCACCTGTATGGTTTCTCCGGTATTCAGTTCGGATAGCCGGTACATATAGTCCTGGATATTATTAATGGCTTTACCGTTTATTGCAGTAATAATATCACCTTTCTCCATTCCTCCCAGTGCTGCAGGTCGCCCCGGTGTGACAAAGTCGGCCCGTAAGCCGTTTTTTATATTACCGGCAAAGTCGGGCATTATACCAAGGGTAACCCCTCCACGTCTCATTCCCCTGTTGCTTTGAGTCTTTGGACCTGCCTCCATGAATGCCAGCTTTTCACTTTTTCCTGCCAGCTCTGCACTTATGTCGTAAACCAGCTTACTTATGCTTACCAGTCCGTCGTAATTAATCTTATCTGGTGTGTCATAGGGAGTGTGATAATCAAGGTGTGCACCGGTCGAGAAGAACAGTACAGGGATATCCTTACCGTAGAATGAGCTGTGATCTGAAGGTCCGTAACCCTCTTCTGATATAGAAGGTTTTAATACCAGTGTATCAATATGACCTGAAATAATTTCCCTGAATATCCTGGCAGTACCTGCTCCACCTATCTGTAATTGCCTGGTCTCTTTAAGCCTGCCTACCATATCAAGATTTATCATGGCATTTACTTTTTCGGCTTCAAAGGGCATATTGTCAACAAGGTATTTTGATCCCAGCAATCCCATTTCTTCTGCTGCAAATCCTGCGAAAAGTAAGGAACGGGCATTGTTCTTCTCTGCGGCAAACTTCTCAGCAATCTCAAGCATGGATGCAATACCCGAAGCATTATCATCTGCACCGGCGTGGACAGCCGTGGTGTCCGTGGCCCTGCTTGATGATCCCGGTCCTCCCATCCCGAGGTGGTCATAATGCCCTCCTATAACAACATATTCATCTTTGAGTATGTTGTCGTTACCGGGCAGAACCATAAGTACGTTATGGCTTGTTATTTTTTGTTCAATAAGTTCAGCTTCTCCTTCAATAATGCTACCTGTCTCAAAACTCTGTGGTGCGAATGTTTTATTCAATTTATCTTCAAGCCCGGATATTGTTGTGTTTTTTCCTTTCAGAATAGCATTTGCAATATCTCTTTTTATCCTGAATACAGGAATTCCGGTTGAATACTCACCCCTTGCAAGAGCCTCGAACTCATCCCGGGGATCAAGTTTTTCTCCTGAAACCATTAATACCCCGGCGGCTCCCTTATCTTTTGCCAGCATTACCTTATCCCTGTCAGCGCTGTGTTGTGCAAAACTGCTCATGTTATTATCTATTTCCGGGTCGGCACGCAAAATAATCAGCCATTTGCCCTCTGCATCAATGTTTTCATAATCGTCCCACTTAAGACTGTCAGAGTCAATACTGAAGCCGTAGCCTGCAAAGACTGCCTCACCTTTATGAGCAGTGCTGGCGCTGAAGGCAAAAGGCATGTACTGATCATTACTTACACTTTCATTATCAATTACTAAAGTATTATTTGCACCCGCTTCCAGGCTTGCTACTATCTCAAAGTCCTGTAATCCATTCCCCACAGCTGGTGTGAGTCCCCATGATGCCATTAAATCCCTCATGTAACGTGCGCTTTCCAGATCACCTTCCGTCCCGGGCAGCCTGCCTTTCAGTTCTTCCGAGGCAAGAAAATTAATATGTTCCTCCAGTTCTGCTGACGTAATAGCCGGTTCATCAATCCTGCTTCCATTGCAGGAATACAGCATAAAAAGTGATACAATCAGGGTGAAATTCATTAGATATCTCATGTGCTCCATCATTAATTGGTATAAAAAGCCAAAAATAACACTCTTTGTAAAATCAAAAAACCCGGGTGCTATTTATCACCTGAGCATCCCGGGTTTTATACTTTTTCAATCCGTCTCTTTATTACTTATTCAAATTGCTTGAATGTTTCCTTGATGATATTCATGGCTTCCCTTAACTGTTCTTCACTTATAATAAGGGGAGGAGCAAACCTGATGATGTGACCGTGTGTGGGTTTTGCAATTAAACCGTTGTCTTTCATGGCAACGCAGACATCCCATGCTGTTTTGCCTCCTTTAGGCTTAATTACCACTGCATTGAGTAAACCCTTGCCTCTCACCAGTTCAATCATTTCAGATTTGATGTTTCTGAATTCATCCCTGAATATTTTGCCCAGGTCTTCGGCTCTTTCAGCCAGTTTCTCGTTCCTGACGACTTCAAGGGCTGCCATTGCCACCCTGCCGGCCACCGGATTCCCTCCGAATGTTGACCCGTGTTCGCCAGGTTTGATAACCAGCATAATTTCATCATCAGCAAGTACCGCGGAAACCGGGTAAACACCACCGGAAAGGGCTTTGCCCAGGATAAGTATATCCGGTCTTACCCCTTCATGATCGCATGCCAGCAGTTTACCTGTGCGTGCAATACCAGTCTGTACCTCATCGGCAATAAAAAGTACATTCTTTGCCCTGCACATATCATAGGCTTTTTTGATATATCCCTCATCCGGTACATAAACACCTGCCTCACCCTGTATAGGTTCTACCAGGAAGCCTGCAACATCTGGATCTTCAAGTGCTTTGGCCAGGGCATCCAGGTCATTATAAGGTATGGTGATGAAACCGGGAGTGAAAGGTCCGTAATCCTTCCTGGCATCCGGATCAGTTGACATGGATACAATGGTGATGGTCCTGCCATGGAAATTATTTTCGCATACGATAATCTTTGCTTTATTATCTTCAATGCCTTTCTTCTGGTAAGCCCACTTGCGGCACAGCTTAAGGGCTGTTTCATCCGCTTCGGCACCGGTGTTCATTGGAAGAACCTTGTCGTATCCGAAATACTTTGTGATATATTCCTCGTACTCCCCGAGTACATTATTGTAAAAAGCTCTTGATGTAAGTGTCAGTTTATTTGATTGTTCTGTAAGAGCTTTGATTATTTCGGGGTGACAGTGTCCCTGGTTAATCGCTGAATAGGCAGAAAGAAAATCGTAGTATTTGTTTCCTTCCACATCCCAGACAAATGGTCCCTCACCACGTTCGAGGACCACCGGTAGCGGGTGATAGTTGTGTGCTCCGTACTTTTCCTCTTTCTTAATATAATCCTGTGAATTCATGTATTTGATATTTAGTTACTTAATTTTTTGAGTTCTTGCTTACAATCATACTAAAAGCTATCCATATTTCCTAAAAATTAGCCCATAATTCTATTCATCATCCAGAAGATGGGGTCTCAGATCCCTGGTTCTTTCAACGGACTTCTCATGCCTCCATTTTTCAATCTCGGGCGTGTTGCCTGACAGCAATATATCCGGCACTTTCCATCCCCTGAAATCAGCCGGCCTGGTATAAACAGGTGGTGCCAGCAGGTTGTCCTGGAAGGAATCATAGAGGGCCGATTGCTCATCCGAGATTACCCCCGGTATGAGCCTTGTTATGGCATCAGTGATTAGGGCAGCCGGTATTTCACCTCCTGAAAGAACAAAATCGCCTACTGACAATTCCCTGCTTATAAGGTGATCCCTTACCCTCTGGTCTATACCCTTATAATGACCTGCAAGAATAATTAAATTTTCCTTCAGGGATAATTCATTGGCAATTTTCTGGTTGAAAGGGATGCCGTCAGGACTGGTATATATTATTTCATCATAGCTGCGTTCAGACTTAAGCTTTTCCAA
Organism: Bacteroidales bacterium; assembly: GCA_036351095.1. GTDB lineage: Bacteria > Bacteroidota > Bacteroidia > Bacteroidales > VadinHA17 > UBA9300. The sequence goes on from JAZBOI010000222.1 coordinate 7,026, forward strand.
TGCCCTGAATATGGGCTCAATTGTCATTACCATTCCTGCACCACCGCCAAAAGGATAGTCATCAACCGATTTATATTTATCACTGGCAAAATCCCTGAGATTAATGACATTGATTTCCACAAGCCCTTTTTCCCTTGCCCTTTTGACAATGGAATGACTGAGGGGACTCTCGAGCAGTTCAGGTAAGACCGTTATTATATCTATCCGCATGATGAATTATTTATGCAAAAATATTAAAACATGCTTTAAGGCAAAAGAAGGAAGCTAATGAATTTTTCATCAGTAAATCTTGACATTGAAATAAGGATTCTGTAAATTTAGTGATATATGTGAATTTCATTATGCAACACAGGCACTATATATTGCTGTCAGCAGTATTGCCCCTGCTTTTTTTCCAGTCGTGTACCGAGATAATGTGCGTGATCTCAGGTTACAAGCCCGGTGAAATAAAAAATAACTGCAATACTCCCGAGCCGGGTACGGAGCTGGACCCCAGGTGTAAGCTTATCCTGGAACATGCTGATATGTATGATGTTAATCCTGATTCAGCCTTTGATGCCAACAGCAAGTTCCTGGAGCTTATTAAACCTTCGGTGAAAGACGTTGAAGATATCTACCTTCCCGTCGACAGTGCGCAGATCTTTGTTCGTTTGTATTGCAATGTGCCTGAAAAGAAACGAACCAGGCTCCCGGTACTCATTTATTATCACGGCGGTGGTTTTATATGGGGCTCGGTTGATATTTTTGATACCTACTGCAGGAAACTGGCCCGTGAGACAGAAGCACTGGTTATCTCGGTTGATTATCGCCTGGCACCGGAATATAAGTATCCTGTTGCTGTTAAAGACTCTTATTCGGTGTTGAAATGGACAAACAGGCATATCAGCAAATATGGAGGTGATCCTGATAAGATTATTGTAATGGGGGAGAGCGCGGGCGGTAACCTTGCTGCAGTCATGCCGCTGGTGAGTCGCGACAGCTGCGGACCTCCTATAAGGGCACAGATAATAGTATGCGGGGCAACAACCTTTGAGGAAGTGGTATTTCCCTCGCGGCAGTATTTCCTCGAGGGAGGGCAGAATTATCTTGTCAGCGAAGATTATTTGTACAGGTGCAGGTCATCTTACCTTCCTGATAGCGTGGATGTATCCCATCCGTATATATCGCCGCTGGCAGCTGATCTGGACAGGGACATGCCCGAGGCACTGGTTATAACCGCACAGGTCGACCCCCTGAGGGATGAAGGGAAGGAATATGCAAGAAAGATGCGTGATGCCGGCATAAACGTTTATTACCGTGAATATGAGGGTATGATTCATGCCTTCATGAATTTTTACCCCTTCCTGGAAAGTGCCAGGGAAGCAATAGGGGAGGTCGACAGGTTCATCGACAGGCTGGATGAAGAATGAAAAGTGCTCCTTTCACTGCAATATTCATCACTTAAGTGGAAACCTGGAGATGAACCTGCAGCTGCAATGCACTCCAATCCGCTATCCCTTACTCTTCAAAGGATCCTGTAAAGCTTCAAGGAATGTATACTTTAGTATCTCAATGAATTTTCCTATTTTGCAGACTGAAATCATAAATAATTCTCACCCATGAAAAATACACTCTTCTTTATCTCATTCTTCTTCCTTTCGCTGCTTTTTGCCTGCAGCCCTAAGGAAAAGGCAGACCTGGTTATCATGAACGCTAAAGTGGTGACTATCGATGATGATAATCCACGCGCCGAAGCTATTGCAATAATTGATGACAGGATAGTGGCGGTGGGAACAAATGCGAGGATAGAGAAATATGTGGATGATGCAAAAACGGAGCTTATAGATGCTGAAGGCAGGCTGGTGATACCCGGCTTTAACGATGCCCATGCTCATTTTGGCCCCGTTAACCCTGACTATGTTGAACTGAGATATATTACTGATCCTGCCCTTATTACCGAAAAGGTCAGAGAACAGGTTGCCAGGTCTAAGCCCGGCGAGCTTATCAGGGGCGGACACTGGGAACATGAGATGTTTATCACAAGAG
>JAZBOI010000223.1:0-5012 GCA_036351095.1 Bacteroidales bacterium
ACCAGCAACAAACCCTCTTTGATGCCACTCTCTGCAAGTGCAAGCTCAACATCGCGGCTTATGTTTATAAATTCCCTCCTGCCGGAGGTATTAAACCATAGTTCCTTTCTGTGTGATTTCATATCCTTATATTAATTAAATATCCATTACTGAGGCTGCAAGTTACAAGAAATGAAAAAGCCGGTCAAGAATATCACCTAATCGTCACCAAAAAATGCAGGAAGGAAATTTACCAGGTACAGCCTGCCTGTTGCCCTTGTGACAGCAGTATAGAGCCATCTCAGGTAATCCATCGAGGGCTCTTTCCTGTTGAACATGCCCTGGTCTATAAAAACCCTCTCCCATTGTCCGCCCTGCGCTTTGTGACAGGTCACAGCGTATGCAAACTTCACCTGCATGGCATTGAAAAACGGATCTTCCCTTAATGCCTCATAACGCTTCCTTTTTGTTTTGAGATGGGAATAATCTTCAAGCACACCCTCATACAGTATTCTGTTTTGTTCCGCCGACAGTGAAGCACTCTCAGAGTTGAGGGTATCAAGGAGAACCTTAACTTCAAGTTCAGTTGAATAATCAATGAAATCAAGCACTATATCCGCAAACCTGAAACCATATCTTTCCTCCCTGCGCACAACTTTTTTGATCATGGCTATATCCCCGTTGGCTATAAAATCCAGGTTTTCCTCTTCGCCTGCCCAGTAATAATTATTCTTGACGATCATCAACATATCTCCCGAAGAGATCTCTTCCTCACGATAAAGTATCCGGTTACGTATTCCCTGGTTATACTTATTCGCCATCCTGTTGGAATTTACTATAATCACTGTTCCATCTATTCCGGCAAAGGAATATGCTTCTTCAAGTTCTTCCAGCAAGGTCTCCCCATTTATCCTCAGGATATCATCATAGCCTTCAAGATTAAATTCAGGCACACTCAGGTCATTGCCGGCAACTTTCTTCCTGATGGAAGTTGCATTCATCAAAATACCTGATTCCCTGGACTGTCTGACCACCTCACGTAATTCAGCAGTCTCAATATTAAAACCATACATGGCAAGGTCCGGCTTACTGAGGGCGGGACTAAGCACCGATCCAACAGGAGGCAGCTGTGCAGTATCACCTACCAGTACCAGTTTGCAATTCCTGCCCTGGTAAACAAACTCGATTAGGTCGTCAAGTAAACGACCACTGCCGAATACTGATGCTTCGTTGGACTCACCTGAAATCATTGAAGCCTCATCAACAATAAAAAATGTATCCCTCTGCCTGTTTCTGTCGAGCTCAAAGCGTCCAAGTCCGTCACTGCTGCTTTTCTGCCTGTAGATATGCTTGTGTATTGTATAAGCAGACATATGCGTGTAGTAGGCAAGTACTTTTGCGGCCCTTCCCGTAGGAGCAAGTAATACCGAATTTATATTGAAGCCTGCAAGGGTATTCACAAGTGCACTGATCAGGCTGGTTTTACCGGTACCTGCATAACCCGTCAGGAGAAAAATACTGTCATTGCTGTTTTCCGCAACAAATAAAGCCAGGGCTTTCATCACCGTAAGCTGATCACCTGTTGGATGATGACCCAGTTTCTGCTCCAGAATCTTTTCAATATGCAAGTTTATCATTTAGCTCAAAAACGCCCGGATCGATTTGGTATTCAATTTATTTTTTTATTTTTGCAGCAAACATAACCAAACTTATCTAACAATAAAAAAAATGAATGTAGTTGTACGAATTCTATTGATTGCAGCAATTGTTGTTCTTGGCTATCTCCTCGTCGACAGTATTCTGAATCCTATCAGGTTCAACCAGGAAAAAGACAGAAGAGAAGAAGCAATAAAAGAAAGACTGATTGATATCAGGACTGCACAGGTAGCTTTCAAATCAAAGTATGGAAGGTATACCGGTAGCTTTGACACACTCATCAATTTTGTCAAAACTGACTCTTTCCCCCTGATCTATAAAGAAGGAGCCATAACTGATGAGTGGATAGAAGAATGGGGTGCGAGGGCAGAAAGAGAAGCACTGCGAAGAGGACTTATCGTACGTGATACAAGCTATACAACTGTGCTGGATTCAATATTCAGGCCACAATTCCCTGTTGATTCATTAAGGTATGTACCATACCTGGGTGATACCGAATTCAAAATGGAGGCAGCAAACGTTGAGACAGCATCGGGAGTAAGTGTGGAAGTTTTCGAAGCATCGGTGCTAAACGATGTATTTCTGAAAGGACTTGATGAACAACTTATTGTTAATTATAACGTCCTGCGTGAAAAGATTACCGGCTTCCCCGGAATGCGTGTAGGTAATGTGAAAGAACCAAATAACAACGCAGGTAACTGGGAGAACTAACAGTTTTCATATGTATGAAAAAGAACTGTTTGACGAAACTCTGGATATAAATTCAACCAATAATTATGAAATATCCATTCAGATAGGCCTGAATGGATTTTCTTTTTGTCTCCTGGATAACCTCAGGAACAGGTTTGTCATGTTCAGGGATTATAAGCTCAGCGCCAAGGAAGCAGGCATAATTGATGAGATAAGGGATATTGCCGAAAAAGATGAGTTTCTGTCAAGAGAATACAGAAGGTACAGGATCTTGTTCAACACGGAACAGAGTACCATAGTGCCGGCCACCTTATATGACCCGGCCGTAAAGAATGAATATTTCGAACTGAATCATAAGCTCCGGGATAATTATATGGTGTCGAATAATAAGCTGACAGAACCCGATGCCTACCTTCTTTTCGGGGTAAGAAAAGATATTTTTGACCTTGCAATTAATCTTTTCCCCGAGGCTTCCATATCCCACCAGGTAAAACCACTGCTTAATTCATCTTTCAGGCAGGCTCGTAAAAACAAGGAAAGGTATATCAGGGTTCACTTCGACAGGGGCTTTTTCACCATGATAATTATAGCTGATAATGAACTGCAGTTTTTCAATAGCTTCAGGGTGAGAAATGACTCAGATATACTCTATTATCTTTTGAACAGCTTTAACCGCTTCGAGGTGAATAATGACCAGAAAGTATACCTGAGTGGTAACATTTCTAAATTCGACGATCTCTATAACAACCTGCTCAGGTATATAAAAACGCTCAAATTTTCTACCCCTGAAGGAGATTTCTCAATGAGCTATATCTTTGATGAGATGGCCACACATCAGTACTGTAATCTCTTCAATATCGTAAATTGCGCATAATAAGCGGCAGTCATAAAGGAAGGATAATCAACCCGCCGGCAGGACTCAAACTGAGACCCACAACGGACAAGGCAAGGGAAGGACTTTTTAATATACTGAATAACATTGTTGAATACAGTGAATTACAGGTGCTTGACCTCTTTGCAGGGACAGGAAGCATAAGTTACGAGTTCGCTTCCCGGGGGGCTGAACTTGTGCATGCAGTGGAAATAAATTCAAGGCATGCATCTTTCATAATAAATACAGCCAGTAAGCTTGATCTGTCATGCATCAAGGTTTTCCGTGCTGATATAAGGAGATACCTGGAGAAAACATTAGATACCTATAAGCTTATTTTTGCCGATCCTCCATATAAGCTGCCATGGATGGAAGATATTCCTGCGCTGGTCTTCAGCAGTGATTGCCTCGAACCAGGCGGACTGTTTATCCTTGAGCATCCGGCCGCATACAATTTTACCGCAAATGAATATTTCTCCGAACACCGCAAATACGGCTCGGTAAATTTTTCCTTCTTCAGGATCCCTCTTTAATGCGCTGCGATCCGCTTCAGCAACTAAACAATTTTTGATATCTTAGTGTTATATAAAAAAATACAATCATGAAAATTATATCTCTTGATAAGGTCGAAAAGAATAAGGTCAACATGGAAGGTGCCGTTGGTGCATGGAAGCAGCTGCCACTGGGCAGTAAAGATGGAGCACCGGTGTATTCGTACAGGGTTTTTACGGTTGAGCCGAAAGGCAATACCCCCTTTCACAGCCACCCCTACGAACATATGAATTTTGTGATCGAAGGCCGGGGAGTGCTGGTGAATGAGGACGGCAAGGAATTTCCGCTGGTTGCGGGCGATTTTGCACTTGTCAGCCCTGATGAGAAACACCAGTACAAAAATACCTCACCCGACGGTGAATTTAAAATGATCTGCGGGGTACCGAAGGAATTTGAATAGGATTTAGACCAGGGTATGATTTTATGCAGCCGACAAAGCTTACCGGGTTTACTCGCTAACGCTTATGAGCTGGCAACACTCCCTTGCTTTCAGCAACATAGAACTGCTCTGCTCCCTTAATCCATTTAATAATAAATTTGGCTTTTCTAATCGCTTGGTTTAAATTTATATAAAAAACCAACCCGATATGACAAGAAAACCTGGTAATTCTAATAATTTCTGGCAGGAACTAAGGCGTCGCAAGGTTTACAAGGTCCTTGCCATTTATGCTGGTGCAGCTTATATAATTATTGAGGTGGTTAATAATATAAGTGAACCTTTACACCTGCCCATATGGCTTGCCACCCTGGTGATTTTACTCCTTGCAGCAGGGTTTCCTGTCACAGCCATACTATCCTGGATATTTGATTTAACACCAGAAGGAATAGTTAAAACCGGACCTGCTGAAGAAATGACAGCGGAGAAGACAGAGCTTTCGCTGGAAGCAGCAAAGAGGAGACGGGTCAAAATCAGCGACTTAATAATAACCGGCCTTCTGATTGTTATTGTAGTACTGGTATGGCCGAAAATCTTTAAAAGTAATAACCTGGAGAGCATGGTTTCCCGGGATGGAAGGATATCGGTTGCAGTAATGCCATTTCAGAATATGACTAACGATACAACATGGAATGTATGGCAGACCGGTATTCAAAACGAGATGATAGCCTCCCTTACCAATTCGGATGAACTGAAGGTAAGACAAACAGAAACTGTCAACAGCATTATTCGAGGCCAGGGCATAACCAGCTATGCGTCAATGGCACCTTCACTGGCAAGTTCACTTTCCAGGAAAATGGATGCAAACATTGTGGTTAACGGAAGTAT
>JAZBOI010000224.1:0-11961 GCA_036351095.1 Bacteroidales bacterium
CAATTTTCATCCGGAAAAAATCATCGAGGATAAGATTTTCAAGATCCTCTTTTCTCTTATATGCTTTACTGACATCATCCAGGAACACAGACCTTATTATACAACCGGCTCTCCATAACATGGCTATTGATCCATAATCCAGGTTCCAATTATAGTGCTCCGAGGCATTTTTCATCAGGTCGAAGCCCTGGGCATATGAAATTATTCTCGAGGCGTAAACAGCATCCATCAGGTCCCTCAGAAAGCGACCGGGATCGCCCGGGGTCCTGGCTTCAGGACCGTTAATCACTTCAGAAGCTTTTAGCCTGAGGTCTTTCTGGGCGGAAAGGAAGCGGGCAAGGACAGATTCCGTAATCAGTGTTAAGGGTATACCCTGTTCAAGGGCATTTATAGCTGTCCATTTACCAGTTCCTTTCTGACCGGCAGTATCAAGGATCTTTTCCAGCAGTGGAAGGCCATCACTGTCCCTGAAAGCCATTATTTCCGCTGTTATCCCGATTAGGTAGCTGTTCAGCACACCTTTATTCCATTCATTGAATACATCATGCATGTCATCGTGCTTCATGAAAAGCAGGTTTTTCATCAGGTAATATGCTTCGGCAATCACCTGCATATCACCGTATTCAATCCCGTTATGAATCATTTTAACGAAATGTCCTGCACCGCCGCTTCCTATCCAGTCAACGCAGGGCAGCCCGTCCTCAGCCCTCGCGGCAATAGCTGTGAAAATCTCTTTTACATGTGGCCATGCCTGCGGGCTTCCCCCCGGCATTATTGACGGGCCCAGCAGTGCACCTTCTTCCCCTCCGCTCACACCGGTTCCAATGAAAAGCAGGTTCCTGCTTTCAACAAAAGCTGTGCGCCGGGCCGTATCTTTATAATTTGAATTGCCTCCATCAATAATTATGTCGCCAGGCTCAAGCAGCGGTATAAGTTTATCTATCAACTCATCAACAGCCTGACCTGCCCTAACCAGCATCATTACCTTCCTTGGTATCTCAAGGCTGTCAACCAGGTCTTCCAGCTCATATGTGCCATTAATATTTTTACCCGCGGCTCTCTTCCTTAAGAAATTAGTTACTTTTTCACCTGACCTGTTGAAAACCGATACCCTGAAGCCTTTGCTTTCCATATTAAGCACAAGATTCTCTCCCATTACAGCCAGGCCTATTAGACCAATATCTGATTTAAGCATAGTTTTTAATTTTTTTCATTTTATATAATTACCGGGCATTAATTCACTGTTTCCTTAAAAAGTAGCCCGGGAGCTAAATATACTACATGAATCCCAGGGCTCTTAACTTGTTTAATATTAATTCATTGTCTCCTTTGACCCTGTAGGCATGAAATTCCCTCCTGGGCGGATAATCATTTCTCAGTTTCTCAAAGGAGGCAGGGTTCTTTTTCAATTTTACACTGTCATCATAGACACGATAGGTGTGTAAGATTGCGCCGGATATTATCGCATCATCGCTACCCGCAGATCCGGAAATATCAATTAAGGGATTACCGGGCAAGGGCACAGACTCCGGTTCCCAGTCTGCCAGGGGTAAACCAAAATGTTCAGCCAGCTGTCTTATTATCATCTTTGTGCCCTTTGCTTTTCCATCAAGCGAATAGCCGGCAATATGCGCTGTAGCTATTTCAACTGCCTTCAGCAATTCATGGTTGATAGCAGGTTCATTCCTCCATACGTCAATTACCGCTGACCCGGGTGATTTTTTTACCAGGCCGGTTATCAATGCCTTCTCATCAGCTACCTGTCCGCGCGAAGTATTTATGAAAATTGCATGATCTTTCATTTTTGAAATAAAAGCCTCGTTCACTATCTGGTAAGTCTTATCCGGCCCTTCATAAGTAAGAGGCACATGCATGCTTATAATATCTGATTCATCAAGCACCCTGTTAAGATGACTGAATTCTCCCTTTCCTTCCATCCTTTCACGCGGGGGATCGTTGAGCAGCACATTATAGCCCAGCACCCTGGCCATTGCTGCTACCTTTGAACCTACATTACCCACTCCAATCAGGCCGAGAGTAGTTCCGGCAGGTTTAATCCCGTGGTCAAGTACTAAATACGCAAGTACCGAGGCCACATACTGCATTACCGAGCCTGAATTGCAGCCCGGTGCGGAGCAGCATTTGATCCCCTTTTCCCTGCACCATGCCAGGTCTATATGATCAGTCCCTATGGTTGCAGTACCTATAAACTGAATGCCCGTTCCCTGCAACAGGTTTTTGTCGCACCTGGTCCTAGTCCTTACAATAAGGGCATCAGCACCAGCCAGTGTAGCATTATCTATCCTGCTTCCTTCATGGTACTCAACATCGGCCCAGGGTTCCAGGACGCCTTTTATGAATGGTATATTTTTATCTGCAATTATTTTCATTATCTGCTTAAACACTTAATTTATCAGCTGTTGACCATAGCCCCATACCAGGGTTAGCAATATAATAAAATTCTTCCCCGCCTGAACTGATATTAAAGCCCTCCCTCAGATTACCGGTTTTAAACCTGTCTTCTGTCTCTTCAATACCGCCATAATCAAAACCCACACTGCGTATTTCCTTCTCAGCCAGACCCCCAGCACAGTAAGTAACCCTGAACCTGTTTTCAGTACTCCCGTGTATAAGATGAGCGGCAGCACCAAGGTTTTCCTGAAGATCAGCATTTTCCTTTACCAGGTGCAATATCTCTTCCGATGTCCTGTAGCCATATTTTCTTATTAAACCATCAATGATATCATCCTCTCCGAACTTGCTGACACCGGGTGCAATTATTACCAGTTCACCCTTATCAGCAATAGCCATCCTGGTACGGTAGATTGCCTTATTCCCCAGCCAGGTACTCCGGTAGATGGCAGGGTCAAGGTATACAAGCATTTTGCCGGGCGCCCTGTCGGTTAATGTGATATTTAACTTCGCTGACAGCCTGGAAGCCCTGGTAAAGCATTCAATATCAGTGCCTGTAAAGATGCCTTTAATTGCTGGTGTGCCGTCAGGACCCTTATCAACCACTGTAAGGACATATAATATGTTTAGATGGGATGCGAACAGGCTTTCTCCCCTGTTTATAATATCCCTCACCGGGTTTTTTGCTTTACCCATGATATTTTCAATGCCGCAGACAGCTGACAGGAAATGGCTTTTATTTATTGATTCATAGCCACCACACCCAATAAAAATGTTCTTATTATAATTTGCCATACCTGTAACTTCGTGTGGCACAACCTGTCCCACCGAGATGATCAATGATCCTTTATGCCGGGCAATAAGCCTGTTTACCTGCACGGGCCAGTCATAATTAAGCTTGCCCCCGGAGGCTTCACTGATGAACGATCCCGGTATTTTACCAAGGGTAAGAATGTCATGCCGGCAATCATGTTCACTGAACAATCCAGGTGCCAGGGATCCGTACATAAGGCTTATTTCATCTTTTGTCATGGCTTTATGTGTCCCGGTAGCAGGTAGTATAGCTTTCACCTTATCCCTGTATTCATCCCATATCATTCGTGTTATTAATCCTGCACCCGAGTGCATTCTGCTTATATCAGGGGGGATAATCAAAAGATCTTTACCCTGTCCGGCTGCTTCAATGGCGGCAATAAGGGCATTTTTTATCTGCTCCTGTTCCAGGGGCCTGTCTTCACTTTCAATGCTGAAATATAGCATGATTGAACTTTTGATATATTATCTTTCCCATGGTGGCTCTTCAGGCAGGGCTTTTTCAAAGTCGTCCAACAGCCCGCCCTGGTATTCACCCCTGTATGAGCCTGACAGGAAGCGGCCAAATGCTTCTTTTTTGAGCCTTTCCCATGATGCAAGCTCCCTGCCGGGTATAACCGGGTAGAACAGAACATTATTATCCATTGCTGCCTTCATATCACCCGGTGCATCACCTATGACAATTATCCTGTCATCAGGATATTTGCCCTTTGCTGCCAGGGCTATGTGTTCGCTTTTTGTGCCATATTCCTGCCCGGCAATGTATCTCACATAGCTGTCAATTCCATGTTCCTTCCATTCCCTTTCCAGCGCCTCGAGAGGTGTTTGCGACACTACAATGCTGTCAGCATAATCACTGATTTCCCTGATACAGGCCACAGCATTCCGGAAAGGGCTTATCCCCTTCAGCCATTTGCTGATATCGGCATTGACTGATTCTGACCAATCGAGTATAAGTTCAAGGCTTTCATCCGGGTGAGATTTGCAGTATTGTCTGAGTGTTTCGTTTCCAAGTTTTGTCTCACTGCTGATCCATTCCTTCAGTGCTCTCATCCCGGGCAGTTTAAGTCCTGCTTCTTTTACCTCTTCTCTTTTTTCAAGTAATTCAAAGACCTTCACAAGGGCAGGAAACCTGTTCAAACCCCTGTGCACGGAGTAAAGGTTTACAAATTCCCATGTCTCCCTCACAATTCCTGCTACCGGAAGCAAGTTAAAAAATTTTATGCCCATGGGGATGAAAAATTCTTTTTGTTTAATTTCCATGGTATCAAATACACAGCCGTCTGAGTCAATACCTGCAAAGAATTCCTTGCACGCTTCCATATCTTTAAGTGCAGCCTGGTAATCCATTTCAATAAGCTTCAGGTATATATCTATCAAGTTTTTTTTCCGCAAATACCGGTTTGAACCGTGTGAACCTTTGCAGTCCATTGACCAGGGGAACAGGAACCCATTCATTTCCTATAAGGGGATGGGCATAATCAATGAATTCATCGCTTACATCGTAGCGCTTTGGACTGATCCACTTTTTCGGCAGGAAACGTTCCGACAGTGCCACATCACTCAGCCTGACTTTATCATAGAAAACCCTGTAAGAAGGTCCTGCCGTACGCAGGATGGTTGCCATCCAGCCGTTCTCTCCTCCCTGTGCTATCTCAACTGCCTTTTTACCCACCATATAGGCTTCATCGAGATCTACATCCGATGCATAGATCATTGAATGCCTCTGGTCGGTCCCGGGAACTTGCCCCCTTGCAATACCTCTTGTCTTTAATCCATTATTGTTGAGGTAGTTGATCACTGCCTGCTGGACATTCATCTTTGAGGCACCATACTCCGAATGACCGAAAGCATCTTTGGGCTCTCCCAGGTCGCCCGCATAAAAACCTTCACTTACAACAAGCATACAGCGTCCGTATTCAGCCAGGTACTCATTTACATTTTCTGCCAACTCGGGAAGTGACAGCTTTGATTCGGCCATATATATCTGTAGTGGAAATTCCCTGTGGGGGTCGGCCAGCCTGGCAGCCGCAGGAATAAAACCTGTTTTTCTGCCCATGACCTGGACAACCATTACGGGGTCGGAGGGAGAAGAGCCTTTATTTTCTTCGTTAAGGTTCTGGATATTATGTGCCCAGTACCTGGCAACGGAACCATATCCGGGTGTATGGTCAATAAGTTTGAACTCCTCGTCTCCCAGGTCATTGTCAATAGTCTTGGGAACACCCACGGCAACAGTACCCAGCCCGTATTCCCTGCATTTCTCGCTTACCCTCATGACCGTATGCTGGGAGTCGTTTCCGCCGATATAAAAGAAGTAAGCTATATTATGCGCCCTGAAAACCTCCATTATGCGGTCGAGATCCTTATCCTGCCCGTCTTTCAGTTTATACCTGCAGGTCCCGATGCTCCCGGCTGCCGGGGTGGTTCTCAGAAGGTCAATCTCCTGCTTATCCTGGGCTGAGATATTTAAAAGCTCTTCTTTCAGTATTCCTTCAATACCATGCCATCCTCCGTAAATGGTACCAAAGGTATGAGGGTCCTGTTCACAGCTTTCTATTATACCCCTGAGTGTATTGTTGATTACGGGTGAAGGGCCACCGGACTGTGCTATTAAAGTATTTTTTAGAGCCATGACTAAATATAGCTTAATAGGTTTGAAAGAGCAAATATCAGAAATGTATTGTAAATTTTTCATTAAGCCTGAAACATTCGAATGATAATTAGACCCCTTAGATACATTTTAGCCATTTGCCAGGCAGGTTTCTTTAGAACAATTATAAATAACGAAAACATGATTTTTCCCAGTTTTTGGGTAAGCGAGCTGTTATATTTTTGAGCTCTCCGTAAAGGATGTATAGTGATTAATAAATTTTAAACCATTTTGATATGTATCAAACTGATAATCTGGTAAAGGATCTGGTTAAAACACATGGGAGCAGAAGGGACAGTCTCATGCCTATTCTCCAGGGCATTGTTGAAAAGCATAACTATCTCTCGGACGATGCCATGGTGGAGGTGGCCAAAGAGCTTGATATTTCTGCTGCTGAGGTGTATGGCACAGCATCCTTTTATTCATTTCTGGATACTGAACCGAGGGGCAAATATGTTATCAGGGTATGTAAAACGATAACATGTGCCATGCAGGGTAAGCATGAAGTTATTGATACCCTCGAAGATATATTGAAAATTAAGGTTGGGGATACCACTTCCAGCGGTTTGTTTACCCTTCTGGAGACCAACTGTATGGGATGGTGCCATAAAGCACCGGCTATGCTGATTAATGATGTTCCCTATACCGAGTTAACAAGGGAAAAGATTGTGAAGATTATTAAAGATTACATGCATAAATAAGAGGACCTGATGATGGAAACCAAGAAAATAAGTAAAGTTGATCTTATATTTGAACACATTGATCCACGCGCGGTATTGGTAAAAGCCTGCGACATGACTCCCGAAGAGATCGTCAATGAGATACTTGAGTCGGGTCTGAAAGGCAGGGGAGGAGCAGGATTCCCTACGGGTATGAAGTGGAAATTGTGTGCGGAAGAAAAGTCAAAGACAAAATATATTGTTTGCAATGCCGATGAGGGAGAACCCGGTACTTTCAAGGACCGTGAAATTCTTGACAGGGTGTCATACAAGGTATTCACCGGGATGGCTATTGCAGGAAGGGCAGTGGGAGCAACAAAAGGTATCATTTATCTCAGGGGTGAGTATAAATTTCTCCTTCCCCAGTTGAGAATGGAACTGGATGGCTTTCATAAGATGACAAGGGAGCTTTGTTATGATTTTGAGATTGATTTCAGGCTGGGCAGCGGAGCATATATTTGTGGAGAAGAGAGTGCTCTTTTCGAATCAATTGAAGGCAAGAGGGGTGAGCCGAGAAACAAGCCTCCTTATCCAACACAAAAAGGGCTCTTTGGAAAACCCACAATAGTGAATAACGTGGAGACCCTGGTTAATTCAGTAATTATCCTGAATTACGGATCTGATAAGTATAAATTACTGGGTACAAGATTTTCGACTGGAGCCAAAGTATTTTCTGTATCAGGAGATACACCTACCCCGGGTATTTATGAACTGGAACTTGGTATGTCGCTGCTTGAGTTTGTAAAGGAATTTGGTGATGGTGACACCAAGGCGGTGCAGGTTGGTGGAGCTGCAGGCTTCTGTGTTCCCAGGAAATTATTCGCAAGCACGGTGATAGGCTTTGAAGGGGTTCCCACAGGGGGATCAATGAAGTTATTCAACAGTTCAAGATCGATGTACAATGTTCTGCATAACTACCTTGACTTTTTTGCTGAAGAATCATGTGGGCAGTGCACGCCGTGCCGTGTGGGTTGCCAGCAACTACTGCTGGGTGTGCAGAGTGTTAAAAAAGGCGAATCCAAAGCCAGTTACCTTAACGAGCTGGTTAAGCTGGCAGCTACAATGAAAATAGCATCCAAATGCGGACTGGGCCAGTCCGTTGGCAATGCATTTAATTCAATAGTTGAAAACTTCAGAGAGGAAATTATCTACTAAAGAGGACAGAACAATGAAAAAAAATAAAATGGTTAATCTTAAAATAAATAATCAGCCTGTTTCAGTTCCTGAAGGATCAACGGTATTGCAGGCTGCAAACAACCTGAATATACATATTCCCACCCTTTGTAACCATGATGACCTGTGCGTGGCAGGAAATTGCCGTGTATGTGTAGTTGAGCAAAAAGGCGCAAGGGTACTTATTGCTGCATGTGCTCAACCTGCCATGGAAGGAATGGAGATATTGACCAATTCAATGAAAGTACGTAATGCAAGGAAGCATGTTATCGAACTGCTTCTTTCCGAGCACAGGGCCGATTGCACCAAGTGTTACAGGAACCAGAACTGTGAACTGCAAACCCTGGCCAACGAATTTTCATTTGGGGATCATTTATTCCTTGATCTTGTGGGTGCACATGAGCATATGATTGATAACGCCAGCACTTCCATTGTCAAGGACGACAGCAAATGTATACGCTGCCAGAGATGTGTGCGTACCTGCAGTGAGCTGCAAAAGGTTTCTGCAATAGCAGTCAGCGGCAAAGGCTCTGAAATGAAGATATCCACATTCCATGACAGGCCAATAAGTCATGTCGTTTGTACAAATTGCGGTCAGTGCGTTAACCGTTGCCCGACAGGAGCGCTTACAGAGAAGAATTATATAGACTATGTATGGGATGCAATATATGATCCTGATAAGCATGTTGTTGTACAGACAGCACCTGCAGTTAGGGTTGGACTGGGCGAAGACCTGGGATACGACCCCGGTGAAAGGGTAACGGGGAAAATGGTTACTGCGCTGAGGCAGCTTGGATTTGATTCAGTACTGGATACTGATTTCAGCGCTGACCTTACCATTATGGAAGAGGGCACTGAACTCCTGACCAGGCTAAAGAAAGTACTGGTTGATAAGGATAAGGACACACGCCTGCCAATGTTTACCTCATGCTCACCCGGATGGATAAAATTCATTGAGCATAAATTTCCGGAGATGCTGCCCAATCTTTCAACCTGTAAATCACCGCAGCAGATGTTTGGAGCACTGGCAAAAACTTACTATGCTGATAATATTGGTGTTGATCCCGAAAAGATCGTTTCTGTATCAATAATGCCCTGTACCGCCAAGAAGTTTGAAGCAAACAGGCCCGAGATGAGGGATAGCGGTTACAAGGACGTGGACTTTGTATTGACAACAAGAGAATTTGCAATGATGATCAAGCAGGCCGGTATCGATTTCAGGACGCTTGAACCATCCAATTATGATTCACTCATGGGTGATTCATCCGGAGCCGCTGCTATTTTCGGTGCCACCGGTGGTGTAATGGAAGCAGCCATCCGTACAGCCTATGAAATTGTTACGGGCAAGCCTGTACCTTTCGACAACCTTAATATCACACCGGTAAGGGGTATGGAAGGAGTTAAGGAAGCCAGCCTGAAGATTGAGGGCTGCCTGAAAGAATGGGAATTCCTGGAAGGCGCTGAACTGAAAGTGGCAATAGCTAACGGGCTTACAAATGCCAACAAGGTGATGAACGCCATTAAAAAAGGAGAAGCCGAGTATCATTTTGTTGAGATAATGGCATGCCCGGGCGGATGTATAGGCGGCGGAGGACAACCCATACCCACAAATATGGCAATACGCCAGAAAAGGATAGATGCCATCTATGCGGAGGATATGAGTATGTCAATAAGGAAATCACACGATAATCCGGAAGTTATTAAACTGTATGAGGACTTCCTGGAGAAACCAAACAGTCATAAGGCACATGAATTACTGCATACACATTATGTGGAAAGAGTACCTTACTAGGCTTACATAATAAATGCTTATATAAAAAATGCAGGGGCGCCAATAAGGGGTCCCTGCTTTCTTTTATTTACCCTTTCCCTTCTGATCCTTTACTCCTGTCTTCTTTATCAGCCATGCCATGTTCTCACCAAGTTGCTGCATTGTTTTTAATCCTTCTTCATCGTTCAACACATCACCTTTTTCCCGGCCTATACCAATGTTCCAGTAGGACGAGCCCGGTATGATCATTTCGTTAATGAGGAAGAAATGGTTGATACTGTCAAAGGCATGAATGGCTCCTGCACGCCTGACAGCTATTACAGCAGCACCGGCTTTTCTCTTTAGAGGGTTTCCTGCAGCCCGCAATGCATAACCGGCAACATCGAGCAATGCTTTTGTCTCGGCTGTGATATCTGCAAAATATACGGGCGAGCCTATAAGAATACCGTCGGCTTCAATCATTTTCTGCAGTATCTTATTCAATAGCTCATTCTTAATGTGACACTTTCCGTCTTTTTCTTTTTTGCACTTCATGCAGGCAATACAAGGGCTGACTTTCTTACCCCCGATCCGGATCAATTCGGTATCAATACCATGCTTTTCCAGTACTTTTAAAACCTCCTTCAGGAGAAGCTCGGTATTTCCATTTTTGCGCGGACTTCCATTTATTGCAAGGACCTTCATAATTGCTTCTGTATTTGTTTATCTCTTTTTATATCAATAATTGACTCTTATGGCATAAGGTCTTCGATGGAGGGAGGTGCACTTTCATCTTTCCTGTCAGGTCCTTTTTTGTTCTTTTCAGCCATGCCGGAATACAGGTCCTCTATTTTAACCTTTCCATCATTATCCCCGGAGGAGGCATTATCAACAGCTTCTCCCGAGTAGTAAGAGCGGGCATTAAAATAAAGCACCAGGCTGAATATTGGAAACAGGGGCATTGTTAGTGCATTAATGATGGCATTGAGCACTATGAATGAAGGCTTGCTGGTTATGTTCAGGATTTCACCCGTATTCTCCGGGTTCAAAATGGTTTTGAAGAAACTTCCGCCGTAGGGTATCATGATAATAGCTCCAAGAATGAAGGAAATAACCATAAGCAGGATAATAAACACGGTGACCCATCCTAAATTTGGCCAGAAGCGTTTGTGAGCAAGCTTAATGCTTTCAGTAATGGTATGGCTGATACCCTTATCTTCGATCATCAGGACCGGTACGATTAAAGCATATAACAACACTATGTAGACCGATGCGAAAAGGGCACCGATAAATAATAATACAACACCAATCATCAGGGCAAATACTGCAAATACAGACAAAAGAATTGTCAGTGCCAGCAGGGGCAGGAAGAATTTCACAAGGCCCTGTGTGCCGATTGTGAAAATATTGCTGTCAGGATCAACAGGTTTCCTGATAATATAGTATTGCAGGACCAGGCTGAATACAAAGGTAAAGAGTAGTATCAGCGCGTATGGCCCTATCATTGATTTGACTATTTCCATCATTTCTTCCGGGTCAGTCACCGAATAAATTTCTGATATGTCAATCCTGCCCGTCAGGTAGGTTGTTACCAGGGAAAATACAAATGCTATCAGAACAAAGCTGCCAAACCATTTCTTATAGAATTCCCATATGGCACTGAGCGCTGTATCGAGGTCGTACTTCTTGTTTAAGGGATGTTGTAAATAGTCGGTCATAGTGTCAGATTTTTAAAATTTTCAGCATGCAAATATACATAATATTGATCAGCCAATCATTTCCAGTATATCCTTAAGATCCATTTCCCGTAAGGGGTTGCTTGAGGAGATGAAAGTTTCTGCAAGCCGTGATTTTTTTTCCTGCAGTTTAACGATCTTTTCCTCTATGCTGTCCGTTGTTATGTATCTTTTAACAAAAACATTTTTGTCCTGTCCTATCCTGTGAGCCCGGCTCAGTGCCTGCAATTCGGCAGAAGGATTCCACCATGGATCGAGAATAAATACATAATCGGCAGCTGTAAGGTTTAGGCCAAGTCCACCCGCCTTGAGAGAAATAAGGAATATATTTGTTCTTTGATCAGACTGGAATCTTTCCACAATATCCCCTCTTTTTGTGCTGCGGCCCGTAAGCATTGAATATTTCAGTTTTCTTGAATCAAATTCCCTTGCATAAAGTTCAAGGTGACGGACAAAGGATGAAAAGGCCAGTATTTTATGACCTTCTGAAATAACCGATTCAATATCCTGAAGTACGTTTTCAAATTTGCCTGACCCGTAGGTGTAATCAGGATCGGACAGCACGGGATGGTTGGATATCTGCCTGAGCTTCATCAGGCCCTGGAGGACAATTATGGCAGATTTTTCCTCATCCGGCTTCCCAAAGGTCTCCAGGATGGAATTCCTGACAATTGATTTTTCTTCTTCATACTTTTTGTGCTGTTC
>JAZBOI010000225.1:0-2679 GCA_036351095.1 Bacteroidales bacterium
AAATCCTGTCCGTGAAGATTTCACCGGAAACGTAACCATTACCGGGCTGGTAAGAAACTCGCATGTGAAAATTACAGATATATCCGGGAACCTTGTTTATGAAACAGAATCAACCGGAGGAGATGCCACCTGGGACATGTCTACCTATAATGGTAAAAAAGTCTCAACAGGGGTCTACCTTGTTTTCTGCAATAACCCTGACGGAACCATAAGTGCAGTCACAAAAATTCTTATTATCAGGTAATGAGACTTTCTATCCGCTCGATCTGCTTTTGCTTGTTAACTTCCCTGAGGCTGCGTGCAGTGTTTGTAAAATACTGGTGATTAGATATGAATTTAACCTGCAGTTTGTTCCATTCGTTCAGACTGCCAATCTTATTCTGTGCTTTTAACTCATCATACAGGGTATTCGATACAGGTATAAAATCACTGCGCCCGAGATAATCCAGGTCGGCATCACAGATTATTTCTTCAAGCAGGTTTTTGGGTTTGGGCGGAAGGCGGGTAGCCATGATAATATCACAGATAGTATTTATCTGTCTATCACTGTAACTGAATTCAGGCAGCATCTCGCGTGCCAGGCTGGCGCCGTGAAGTTCATGGTTGTCATAATCTGTTATGTGTCCGGCATCGTGAAAAAGGGCGGCGGTTTTAAGCATCAGTATCTCCTCATCACTGCATCCTTCGGCCCAGCCGATAAGCTCGACCTCTGTCACCACGTCTACGGTATGCTTCACATTATGATAATGAAGGTAATCAGGCAGTTCTTTCTCCAGCCTGTCAAGTATTATTTCCTGTATATCCGTAAATTGTATCAGTCCGAACTTTATTCCGAATGCCTCGTTTGGATTAATTCCATCGCCGTTAAGCGAAAAACGTGGTCTGAGACCAATCACCTGGTAAACATCCAGGTCGCCCTTATATTTAACCGGCAGTTTACCGTAATATTCACACTGGAAGAACTCCTTCACCAGCTCATATGTCATTACCGAAATCAGTATTTTACCCTTATCTGACACTCCCTCCACGCGGCTCGCCGTATTGACGGTATCACCCTTAAGGTCGTAAGAGACCTTTTTCTTTCCAGTTATGCTGGCTGTAACAGGACCGGTGTGTATCCCTATTTTAACACCCCATACCTGTCCGTCCTCATCCTTCCTGCTCTTTGCATGCTTCTCCATATAGTTCTGCATTTGCAGGGCAGCCATTACCACGTCGACAGGATTGGTGATATTTTTGACAGGCACACCCCCTGCTAACATATAAGTGTCACCTATTGTCTTGATCTTTTTAAGTTTATATTTACCGGCAATCCGGTTGAAATTATATAATATGCCATCCAGTTCATCCATCAGTTCAGCCGGATCAGTGTCGTTCATGACCCGTGAAAATCCATAGATATCAGCAAAAAGGATGGTTGCCATTTTAAACTTCAGTGACCTTTGAGCGGCAAGGGTCGTCCTGACTTTCTTCAGATCGCCCGGATCCAGAGTCTCCAGCAATGCCTTCTGCCTTTCATTCTGATCAACAAGTTTTTCATTCTCTTTCAGCAGTTTTTTTATCCTTTCCTCAAGGACCTGGTTTTGTTTTGCCAGTCCTGCTATCCGCTTAATTAATTGTTCCTGTGATTCCGTATTCATAATGGCTGAAATGAGTTTTAAATATACAAAAATTAAATTTCCGGACTTAAATCCCCGGATAAGGCATATTTTGTATTTTTGCATCATAGTCCTTTATTATGCTTGAGAAGACAGAAGGTGTTGTACTACATACAATCAAACATTCCGATTCGGGTATCATATCCCATATTTTCACAAAGAAACATGGAAGGTTAAGCTTTATGATAAAAGGCTTAGGCAGCAGGAAAGGGATCACCCGCAGGGCATATTTCCAGCCTTTACAGGCCCTGAACCTTGAGTTTTACTACAGGGAGAACAGGGACCTTCAAATAATCAAGGAAGCAACTCCCCTCTTTAATTATGTAAACCTGCATGATAATATCAGGAAGTGCAGCATGATGATCTTCCTTGGAGAAGTTCTTTACAAAGCTCTCCGCCCGGCAGGCGCTGATGAATATCTTTACCAGTACCTGATAGAGTCATTTGACTATCTCGACAGGGATGACAGTCTCACACCAAATTTCCACATAGGTTTTATTATAGGGCTCACCAGGTATCTCGGAATAGCCCCTTCGAACAATTACTCGGGCAGGCAGCCGTATTTTGATATGCAGAATGGTTTATACACCTCCGACCCCCCACTGCACGGTTTTTATATGGACCGGGAATATTCATCGCTTCTGAGCAATTTCTTAAAATCAAATATTTCTGAATGTAGCAGCATCTTGCTCTCAGGCAATACAAGGAAAGAATTCCTAAATGATATGCTTGGATTCTATTCTTTACACCTGCCAGGTTTCAAGAACATACAATCACTGAGGGTCTATTCGGAGATTTTCAACCCTGTGAACCAGTAAGCAAATTGCCTAATTCAATATTTTATTATATTAGCATTACCCTAACTACAAAATATGGCATTTATTCCATCAATAATTAACTGGCTCAATACCAAGAGGATGATCTCTATCGACCTCTTCAAGACCTATCCCTATGAAGTCCAGTTAGAGACATTCATGAACCTGATCAATTATGCAGAAAACACTTTTTGGGGACAGAAATA